>CAMAMD010000104.1 GCA_945836785.1 uncultured Clostridium sp. | reverse complement strand
GTATTATAATGCTTACAGGATGTGCGTCTGATGGGTCGGATGGTGAAAGTCTTTCACAGTGAAGAAGACAACTCAGTTGTATATCGTGTTCAAAGCAATAATTACAGGGTATATTCCAGATACGATTATGAAGAATAATGCATCCCGGAGTTTGGTGTCAATATTATGAGCAGGAGGTAGAATTAAGTATGGGGAAAAAAGGATGGTACATTGCTGGCATTGTTTTTTTGCTGATAATCCTGATTATAGTAGTTCTTCTTCTGGGTAAGAAGAATATGGAGGATGATACGTCTCCAACCGGATATCCGTCGGGAGAAATTCAGCGTCAATATGTCATGGTAAACGGAAACTGTTATATTGGAATCGGGGGAAACAAGACAACACTTCCGGATGGTTATATTCTGTATGGAAGCATTGCTACGGAGCAGAACACAGAGCTGCCGAAAAATGATTTAGAGGGAGTTCATGTCTCCGTGGGGACGGAAGTGTACTATAATCCGGACGAAACAGAAAAGGTATATTGCAAATTTTCCGATGTATATGGCTGCTTTGAATTGTCCAAGTGACATTTTGATATGAGGACTATGAGCTTGTTTATTAAGCCTTGCAGTTTTGCAAGGCTTTTTATTGTATGAATGTAGTGGAGTACGTATGGACAAAATTCAACAGTGTGCACAAAATTTACCGGTTATTTTCCTGACTGTTCGGGGAGATTCCCAGGATATTGTATCAGGGTTTCAGGATGGTGCCTATGATTATGTTGTGAAACCCTTTGAACTGGAGGTGCTGTACTCCCGTATTCTGGCTCTGCTGCGCAGAGTGGAGAGAATAAATGAAACCAGCCTGTTCTGTGAGGAGTACCGAAATTACCTACCTGTGTACTGTAACGAACTGTTATGAATATAACGCTGTATGTAATTGTAAGATTGCAGAAAGCGGCATATTTATGATACAATTAGTATAGCAGTTATAAACTTTGGTATAAATGGGCAGATTGAGCTGATGAGGACAGCCCTTTTTTGAATTAGAAGGGAAACAGATGGAAAATAATTATATCGGCAACATAATATTCTATGAGCGCAGCAGGCGCAATCTGGCAGTTGCGGATGTATGCAGAGGATTGTGCGACAGGAGCGTGTACAGCCGGATTGAGAACGGGAGTTATAAAGGAGAAATACATCTGATTATAGCGGTGCTTCAAAGGCTTGGAATAAGTGGGAGCAAGGTGGGAAGATATCTTTGCAGAGATGAATATGATGAGATGGATTTCAGATTTGAGATACTTGAATATATAAAATCATACCAGTTGGACGAGGCAAAAGATGCCCTTGCAGAATATTCAGACAGATATTGTAAGGGCAGTATTTTAAATACTCAGTTTGCAGAATACATGGAAGCGCGAATAAATGAGATTAACGGAAATTTGGAGAGGGCACTTGATTTGTATAAAAAAGCCGCAGCTTATACAGTGGCAGATTATAGTACATGCAGTTCCTTTGTGTGTATATCAGTGTATGAATATTTCATGATTGCCAACGTGGCACGGTTGACAGCGAGGTTCGGAAACTCAAAAAAGGCATTGAGCCTGTATGGAAAACTGCTCTCATACTGTAAAAATCCAGACAATGAGAAGTGGAACACCACATGTATGTATGCTAAGACCATCTGTGAAATGATGGAAATAAAGACACCGCAGATGATGGGAAATTATGAAAGGCAGAAGTGGCTTGAGGAATGTGATGCTGCACTAAGAATACTGCGCGACACCTCAAGGCTTCATTTCCTGTGTCCCCTGCTAAAAAACAAAAAAAGCCTGACGGAGCTTCTTGGTATGGCACCGGATAAGCAATGGGATGATTTCCTTATGCACTATGAAAGACTTAGAAAATGCTCATTAAGTATTCCTTCAGACAGGTCTGACGGAATCACGAGGTATAAATTTGGCATAAGCGGTGAGCTACTCGAGTGGTATCCATACTATATTGATTGTGCGTTCTATCCGGTGGAAAAGCTGATAGATGAACGCAGGCGCCTGCATGGGGTGACAATCGAGGAGTTGGCAGATGGGATATGTACATCTGAGACAGTCAGCAGAATCATTAACCGAAGGGTTTCTCCGAAATATAGTACTGTCGCAGCTCTCCTTGATAAGCTGGGGCTGAAAGGGGTGTTGAGACAGCAGGTTATTGTGTCGGAGGATTTGGAGGCGCATAAGCTGTGGAGTGCATTGGCAAGATGTGAGGATATGAATGATAGTGTCACAGCTAAAGAAATATATGAAAAAATGAATAATATATTGGATTGTTCGCTGAAAATAAACAGGATGGTTTTGGAATATCAACGGATTAAGCTGTTTGAGCATAGCATTGACAGCAGACAATTAGCTCACAAATACGAGACTATACTGGGGGTGCCAATAAAAAATATCATGAAATGTACTTATTTTACTGATATAGAGATAATGCTGATTAACCAGTACTTTAATTGTTTGGACAGGATTAGCGATTATAGCATGTTGGAGGCCTATGAGAAGTTATGTATGACATATGTGAAAATGGGCAAAAAAAATAAAGTATTTGCAAGTGAGTATGAGGGAATACTGGTGCGTTGTGCGAATTATGCGGGAAATGCGGGGAACTTTAAGAAATCAAACGAATATGCTGATATGGGAATTATGTTAGAACTTGAGTGTGAGAGGATGCATGCCTTATCAACGATGCTTTACTGCATACCGTGGAACAATCAACATGCCGGAAAGAGTATTACCGATGAGGATATTGAATTTTGTGAATGTGCATATCAAATCGCATTTTATATTAGAAATAATAAGAGAATGGAACTTTACAAAAACATGATACAAAATATGAAAGCTAAAAGGTGAAATGGCGAAAGTTATTGTTCAATAATATTGTCATATTCATCATCCGAGCACACAGAAGTGAAGTGCTCAGGAGAATTGGAATTATGTGAAATGATATTATTCCCAAACAATGGGAAAATATCAATGATAATAAATAGTATAAGGATTATGGAACATATGTTTTTTTTCATAAGATAGCGTCCCTTCAAAGTTATCTTGTACAGTTGATTTATATATTCATAATGTTAACAACAATGTACATTAAAATGTTGAAATTGACCATGACATTTTCAGAATAAAAATATTCTTCTGATGTCATTGTAAGATATGGCTGAATGGTTTAGAATACAAGCATGATTTAAATCATATTAATTGATGAGAGGGTAGGAATGTTGTAACAGTGTTTTTAAATGCATAGGCAAGCCTTATGAAAGTGAGGAAAACATACTATGAAGAAAAAAATTAGTGTTTTGGCAGTGTTTTTTTTGGCAATGACTTTTTTATTTGGAAGTACATTATGTTTTGCAGCAGAGACAGAACCGAAATCAATGGACGGGCAAAACATAATGGTGGCTAGAGCACAGAATGGTTCTGGGACACTGAGTTTTAAGGATACAAATACATCCATATGGTTTCTTGTGGACTTTGAGTGGACATGGCAGGAGGGAAATAGCAGCCGCTTTACAAGAGCTGATTATAACAGCTATGCCGGTATCAATGAGCAGGTTGTAGTAACTGGCTTTTCAGCTAACGGACTTAACACCAGCAATTGTACAATTACTATAGTGTATAAATTCCGTGGCACTACTCACACAACGTCATGTACATTTCATGTTGACGAATACGGCAATACATATTAGAGTGAATTTTTTGGAAGGCGTATTTTGCGCCTTCCATTTTGAACTGCAAAATTTTATAATTATACAAAGTGGGAAAATGATATATACAATTCTGGGGAAAGGTGAGGGTTTCATATGGTTTTAATTGATAAGAGGAAAATCACAGCGATAATGGCACTTTTAGCTGCGTGTACATTCTGTGTGGCAGGCTGCCATAAATCGCAGGATAATGGCGCATCCGGTGAGTCAGTGAAGGAATCGGTGTCAGACATGGGACAGGCAGGCTCAGGGCAGGAGAGTACACAACAGGAGAGCACAGAGCAGGAAGAGGATGTGGTTTATCAGCCGTCCTTTAAAGAATGGGAGTTTCAGGCACAGTATACATTCATAGGTGCTGTGCCATATCTTTCGAGCTTCATGGATGATGACACCTTATGGGGAATTGGAAATTTTTATAATGAGGGTAAGAAAAAGGATGAGATATATCTTGCAGGCATAGACCTGGAGACGGGAATGCTCACAGAGCGTGCTCTTGACCTGGAAGCTCAGGGTGGACTTGATTTCTACGAAGTAAATGGCGGATATCTGGCATACGCGGAAACGGAGAAAATGCTGTATGTATATGATAGTGAATTTGAGCTTGAAAAAGAGCTTGATATGAGAAGCGTGTATGATGGTCTGAAGAATGAGGGCAGGACTCTTTCGTGTGAGGATGTCGTGGTGGATGCGGAGGGGAATATATGCCTGTTAAGCAACAATGTATTTGTTGTGCTGGATGGTGAAGGGAAATTTCTGCGAACCATCGAATGTCCAGCTGACCTTGGAATTGCCAATATTGTGTTATTTGCGACAGCTTCCGGGGAATGCTATGCCTTTGGCTGTATAAATGGAACATCTGCCCTGACGGCATACGAGGTGGATACAAAAGGTGGGAAAGCCACAAAATGTCTTTCGGACACATCCGCTATTGTATACAGCATCTATTCCGTTGAGCAGGCAAATGAGAACATGCTGTATATACTGACGGATAATTATGTCCTTGAGTACAACATTCAGACCTCAAAGGTTAGGGAAATATTCTGCCTGCTCGATTATGGAATTCAGGCAGAACAGTATTGCACCGTATTC
>CAMAMD010000103.1 GCA_945836785.1 uncultured Clostridium sp. | reverse complement strand
TCTCGCATACTTTATCACATTTCCGAGCAGATTCCCGAGCATACGTGTCACCATCTGTTCATCCGCAAGGATAAAAATGCTTTTTTGCGGCAGTCTGACATCGGGCGTCAGATCATGCTCCCGTATGACTGCCTCATGGTCTATAATAAACTGCATTAAGAGGTTTGTTATATTCACTTCCGTAAGCTCTGCGGGTGTGCTGTCACTTTCCAAAACGGACATTTCAAAGAAATCATCCACCATATCCTTCAGCACATCACATTTATCCTGACATGTTTTCAGATTTCCTTCCGCCTTCTCCGATATTTCCCCTCTCTGCTCCATCATTTGAAGATTTCCTCTGATCACAGTAAGGGGTGTCCGCAGATCATGGGCGATATCCGATATAGACTGCCTGAGCTGTTTTTCAGACTGCTCCGCCTCATATTTCAGGTGCTTCTGATAATCCAGATTTTGATTCATCTCACCGGCAAGCGTTTCCAAATCTCTGTCAAATAACGATACTGTTATCTGCCTGTTGTAATCCCGGTCTCTGGTGGCAGCCAGTTCGTTTTTCATCTTCCGCAATTCCCGCTTCAATACCTGTAACCGGATAAATGTAATCAAAAAGAGTAGTGCAAGAAAGCTGCTGATTATAATCCATATATTCATCCTACTCCCCCTTGAGCCGGTAACCGATTCCCCAAACCGTTTCTATATAATCATGACCGGTTGCTTTCTTAAGCTTATTCCGCAGATTGCTGACATGCACATTTATCGTGTTGTCCTCATAGTAATAAATATCATTCCACACTGTCTCATATAAATTTGCTTTCGTAAAAGTTTTGGTGGGATGCTCAAGCATAAGCTGCAATATCTGCAGCTCCTTCGCCGTCAGAGCAATCGTTTCGCCCTCATATTCCACCCGATGTTCAGACGCATAAAGCCGGAGCTTTCCACAGGTAAGGCAGTTGTCATCCGTTTTCTCCGCATTCGTCTCATTTGACTGTCTGCTTCTGCGAAGCACAACCTCGATGCGAACCAGAACTTCATTCAAATCAAAGGGTTTCAAAATATAGTCATCGGCACCCATTTTAAGCACCTCAAGCCTCGTTTCCATCCCCGACTTTGCAGACAGACAGATGACCGGCGTATCAGAATGTTCACGCAGCTCCTGTATCAGCGCATCCCCGCTCTTGTACGGAAGCATCAAATCCATCAGTATAATTGTATACGCCCCGTTTTTCATGCAGTCGGACGCCGCCCTTCCGTCATAGGCGCACACCGTCTCATATCCATTTTCGGTAAGAAAAGCCGCCAGCATGTCACTGATATCCCGATTATCCTCAACAATTAAGATTTTTTCCCCGTTCATAACTCCCCCATTTTTCTTTTGTTATAATAACGCACGCCAACAAACGAAACGACTCCGATTATAAAAGTAAATATCGCTATAAACTGGGAGGTGGAAAGCACTCCCACAAAGCCCCGCTCATCATTTCTCGTAAATTCGACCAGGAATCGTCCCACGCTGTACAATATCAGATACAGGGCAGTCGTTTTCCCTTTCGTGCGGTCTTTCTTTGCATATATGAGCAAAATAACCGCAATGATATAATCCCCGGCAGACATGACAAGCTGTGACGGAAATAATTTCACATGATTTGGTGCAAAATCCGAGTGCGTAAATGTAATTCCAAGGATACTGTCTGTCTCCTTCCCATAACAGCACCCCGCCAGGAAGCAGCCGATCCTGCCAAAGCCCTGGGCAAGTGCAACAGAGGGAATCATAAGATCCAGATAGCGGAGACAATCCATTTTTTTCCATTTACAGTACGCCCATATGACCACGGCTCCACCAATAATGCCGCCATACACCACAAACCCATTTCCACCAATATAGTGCATCGGATCTTTCAGAAATCCCCGCCACTCAGTAATAATATATAAAAGCTTTGCTGTCACAAACCCAAGCAAGACCGTGGTAATGGTAAGTCCATAAATCAAATCGCCGTCCAACCCTTTCTTCCCGGCACGATAATCACCCACGAGAAGTGCCACAACCACACCAATTCCAATCATCAGTCCATATCCGTGAATGGTGATAATTCCGATAGTTAAAATATCATTATACATAAAGACTTGTCCTCTTTTCCATATCGGTTCATCATCCGATTATTCTCCCTCTAATACATACACCGGATAATCTATCGCCCCAGGTACACTCGTTTTCCAACCCACATTTTCTGCTTCTGAATAAAAATATAAATCTCCGTTCGCACACTTAAGCAGTTCAAATCTATAACCTCCCATAGTCGGAATGAATGCCTCATAAAAAACGGCATCCGTGCCATCCTCCAATGTACATTTGCTGCTTTCCAAAGTACCAAGCTCAACTACGTCTTTAAAATAAATGTCATAGGCATCACCCAAAATAGTTTTGATATGTTCCTGCTCTTCAGCCGTAAAATTGTCATCCAATACGGTGGCATTTGTATAAACAGGCTCCTCCGTAACATACGTACCATCCGCAAAAACATCCATACCTAATCCCAGTTCCCCGGATGATGCTGAAGCGATCACATTTAACCCTTCTTCCGTTTTCTCAAACACAACATATTCCGGTGCATCCGTTCCCTCTGAGGTGTCACTATCCAAAAAGCTTTCCTGACAATATTCAAAAATCGCGACATTCGGTGCGACAAAATATGCCTTTCCTTCAAGATATCCTGCATGTGAATAGTACGAAAAATCACCTATAAAATCAAATCCCTCCATATTCTGATTTGTCACTGTAATTTCTCCCCAAAAGGCATTTACAACATTCGTGCGATTCCATGTGCCCTCAAAATTTTCGGCATTTTCAACAGTCTGAATCTGATCATAAAGCTTTTTAAACTCTTCCTGCTGCCCATATTCCAAATTCAGATTTGAAATATCCATTGCCTGCTCCGCTTCGATTGCTTCTACTGTATCATCCTCAACGGTTGTAGTTGCATTTTCGTCAACGGTCATGGCAGTATTTACCTCAACCGTTGTATCAGGTCTATCCTCACTCTTTTTATCATCGCCACAACCGGACATACCAAATACAAGGCACACACTGAACGCGACACAGAATAATTGTCTGATTTTCCTTTTCACTTTTACCCCTCCCCTATTTACGTACTCCAATGCTTTAACAGAAGCATCCTAAATATATTTTTCTCTTGAATATAATTATATTATATTCGATTTTGAACTTTATTCAATATCTCTTTGCTTGCTGTTGCGGAGATTTGTGGGAACTTTTACAGCACCAATATTTTTTCCAAAGTATCATTTTCAGCTCCATATTGAAGATCTACAATAAAATCATCTATGTCCTGCTTCAGATATTCCGCCATATAGGGCCTGTCACTCCAATTCTTTGCGATCATCTGCAGGATTGCCCTATCCAGAATATCTTTCAATTGCAGCTTAGACTGGCCGGCTATGATTTTTTTCAGCATAATGTAATCTTCTTTATCGGCTGTTTTCTCAAGTTTCTTTCCAAGCAAAATATTCCCCAAAATATGCCGCAGTAAAACACGACACAGATTGTAAAACTGTTTTTGATAATTCTTCTGATAAGCAAATAAAACACCATAGACATATTCCTCTGGAAATGCATGCATAAATTGTTGTTCCAAATCTATACACGCAATATATTTTTCTATTACGTCTATCCCTGAAACATCCTGCAAACGGGCTAATACCGGATAATCCATTGTAATAATGTTCTCCTGCGGTGCAAATCTCGGATCATATAATCTGAAAAAAGCCGGTATTGCCTTTAAAACCGTATCTCCATAGTTTTCATTTCCAAAGGCGTGAAACCGTACAACCATCTGATTATACTGTTCCTGTGCCATTTTTGCTTTTAATATAACTCTGTCGTAACCTATCCGATATGCATCAGACGCGGAAAGTCCCCCATTCCCTGCCAGTTCATTTACTCCCTCACATTCATTGATACAATACAGAACTGCTCCCATGAGCTGGTTGGCCATTTCATAAGTAATGGACGAACTTTCTTTTGATGTATATTTTTCAGTAAGCTTCGCTACTATCGGAATCAATTCTTCCATCTCATACTGCATTACATATCATCCTCTCTCCGACTGCGTCCGATATATTTCTTTGTCTGCGACCGTATCTTCCTGGCAAAGTCCTCCAATGCGGTATCCTCCAGAAAATCCAAATCTCCTGCACAAGCTCCGTTAAATTCCTCCTGCATATATTCCAGCAATTCGTCATCGGTCAATTCATCCAGAGATTCATTTTTATACAGATAAAAAATCTCCTGCAGTCTTTCAATTGTCTCCACATAATTATCTTGACTGATATACGGTGAATCGCAGAACCGGAATATCAATTTCTCCAATACTCCTTCACCGAACTCAACTCTTCGCTGTTCCTTGAGGCTGTTTTTTCTCTCTCTGACAAGCAACTGCGCCTCATCTTCTGACAGCGACAATCCAAACCGCCCTGTAAATTGATTTGTTGAAACAATCTTCTGTATCATGTACTGCTCATTCATAAATTGCAGCCAGTCTTTTTCTGCCATAGTACCTACCTCCCCGGATTATATAGTCAGATATAACATGCCAGCCATCATATGCTCATGTCTTATACCTCATGTATATAGTCAGATGATTATACAACTGCTTCCCCAAGGATACCAGTCTTGAATTTTGCGCCATTTTGTGGTAATATATAGCAGTAAAATCAGTACGAATTTATTATTTCTTGATGTTTTCGTCGGTATAAATTCCAACAAATTATGTGCTAATTTTGTTTTATGATTCGTTTTATAATATGAGTTACAAACACATAGACCATTAAAAAGGATGTGATACAGATGACAGACAAGAGATTATCTATATTTTTTATATTATTATGC
>CAMAMD010000102.1 GCA_945836785.1 uncultured Clostridium sp. | reverse complement strand
ATCGGATAATTGATAAATCAGGCGGATGGGGTCATTGTATTTTTTATAGTATCCCGCTTAAAATTTGCATCATTGCCCGAAAAGCGGCATAGACATCCTGTCAAATTTTCATCAGGAAAAAGTGCATATGCAGAGGCTGTTGTGGCGATTATAAGTTTTCTGTCAGGACATACATACACATTCTGACCAAACACACCATTATATAAGAATGCCCCATTTTTAAGCAGCCATATATGATATCCGTATCCCCGGACTAATTTGTCATCCCGGATTGGAACATGGCAGACAAGCGATTCTTTCACCCATTTTTCAGGAACAAGACTGCATTTAACGCCATTTACCGTCCAAATGCCATTATTCAGATAAAGCTGTCCCAGCTTTAACATATCAGGAATGGATAATTTCATACCCCATCCCCCTTTTTCAATGCCCTGAGGACATTTATCCCATGTAATATCATGGATTCCCATGGGTGCAAAAAGAAATTCATTGATGTAATCAATAAACCTTTTTCCGCTTTTTTTCGTTATTGCCGCCACCAACATATAAGTATTCAGACTGTTATAGGCAAAATCGGAACCGGGTTCAAAGCCAAGGTCACTTCCCATGTATGACCTGCACCAGTCCGGACTAAAAAAGGAAGAAAGCTCGTCAAAAGTCACGCCCGCTGTCATAGTAAGTAAATGCCGAATTGTAACGTTTTTCATTCCATGCTTTAAAAATATACCATTATGAGACGGAAAGATATCACATAACTTTTCCTCTAAGTTTAATAGTCCCTGTTCTTCTGCTATTCCCACAGCCATAGCCACAACAGATTTAGAAACCGAAAACGATACATGTCTGCACACAGGTGTATTATATGCCGGATAATATTCACATACAAGCTTACCATCAAGCATCATTCCAAAACCTGACAGATGTATTTTCCAGTCATTTTTTAGTTCGGTTATCAGCTGTGAAACGGCCTGTTTGCTGATATCGGCCCTGCGAAAGGATATATGTTCCAAATCTGTGCCTTCTGCTGGCGGAAGATATTCCGGAATATCGTTTCCGTGATACAGCGGAAGTTTATCACAGCGTTCCGTAAAAAGCTTATAGGCACTGTCTATTAACTTTGTATACAAAGACAATTCTGTCATCCGAGGATTCCTTTAATTATTAAACATGCATATGTTCTACCAGACGTTTCTGATAGCTTTCGGATGTGGCAAGCTGCACAACCTGAATCGTCTCATCGCCAAGCTTGTCCATAGCGGTTCTTGCATCAGGGTGATATATCACTTCTCTTGCTCCAGCAAGGGAAGTGTTGCCACATACCTTAATGTGCCCACGAAAGCAAGCCGGCAAAAGACCGATTTCTATAGCACTTTCGGGATTCAGGTAAAACCCGAAGCCCCCTGCAAGGTATATTGTATCTATATCGGATGCGGAAATTCCTGCTGTATCTGTAAGGCAGTCGATTCCTGCCCGGATTGCAGCCTTGGCAAGCATGAGTTGTTGCATAATATTCATATCAAGGTGTACTCCCTGAATATCAATCCCTTTTTCAAAAAAAGGTTGGCAAATCACACCGTCCCGCCCGATTCTTCCTGCTTTCACACCGAGGGATACCGCATCAATTACATTACTTCCGTATGCATTCTGTCTGCGTACACATCCCTCAAAGGCCGGGCCACAGGCTGTTGATGCACCATAATATTCACCGGCATTATATAAAATCATCTCACCGTTTGTTCCGAGATCAAGGAGAAGGCCTGTTCCGGTTTCTCCAAATGCAAAATTGCGATTCAAATACACCATACCCGCAAGGATATCACCACCGATAAATGCTGAGGCACAACCGGACAGCACAATCGGACAGGATAAGCCGGCAAGGGAAAATATATCTGCTGAATCACACGATACAGATTCTCTAAGCTTCGTAGTAAACGGATACCTGCCAAGCGGTTCGATATCATACTGAAGCAGGATACTCACCATAGTCGTGTTTCCACATATACATATCATACCCACTTTATCTGCATCCAAACCACATGTTTTTAACATATCTAACAGCATATTCTGTATATCTTCACACGCCATATTCTTAAGAACCGAAAGATAATTCGTATCTCTCGTTACTGTCAATATTCTGTTAATCACATCACTTCCGTAAAGTGCCTGCCGGTTTTTCCTGCTTGTCTCGGCAAGAATCTTTCCGTTGTTACAATCAATGAGGCAGGCATCTATGGTTGTGGTGCCAAGATCTACCGCAAATCCAATCCTTTTATCCATAATATCCTTCATCTAAAATATTGCTTTCGGTTTCTTCTCAATCGGTCTGTAACCTTTTTCATTTAAAACATTTAATATTTGTTCCTTGTGTTCCGGTCCAAAGGCTTCTATCGTGATAACAAGCTCAACAGCGGAATTTCTGTTAATCGTAACAAACTGATTATGCTCCAGTTTAATAATATTTCCACTCTGTTCTGCAATAACACCGGCAACGTTCTGCAACTCACCCGGCTTGTCCGGCAGCAGAACCGAAACAGTAAAGATACGGCTTCTTGCAATCAATCCGTGCTGTACCACAGAGGCAAACGTGATGACATCCATATTTCCACCGCTCAGGATGCTGACAACCTTGTCCCCCTTTGGCTCCAGATGTTTTAAGGCGGCAACAGTCAGAAGTCCACTGTTTTCAACCAACATCTTATGGTTCTCCAGCATATCAAGGAATGCCACAATAAGCTCACTGTCATCTACTATGATGATATCGTCAAGATTTTCCATCAGATACGGAAAAATCTTTGTACCCGGTGTCTTTACGGCAGTTCCATCTGCTATTGTATCCACAGCAGGAAGTGTTGTAACCTCGTTATTTGCAAAAGAAGCTTTCAGACATGCTGCACCGGATGGCTCCACACCGATTACCTTTATCTTCGGATTCAGCATCTTGGCAAGCGTTGACACACCTGTTGCAAGGCCACCACCGCCGACAGGAACAAGAATAATATCAACAAACGGTAATTCCTTCAAAATCTCCATGGCAACGGTACTCTGCCCTGTAGCAACAGCAAGATCATCAAATGGATGGATAAATGTATATCCATGTTCGTCAGCCAGCTTTAAAGCATATTGACAGGCATCATCATATACATCTCCGTACAGTACAACATCTGCGCCGTATGCTTTTGTCCGATTTACTTTGATTAACGGCGTTGTGGTAGGCATGACAATCGTTGCCTTTACACCGTACGCACGGGCCGCATAGGCTACACCCTGTGCGTGATTCCCTGCAGATGCGGTAATTAATCCCTTTTGCCTGTCCTCCTCGGAAAGAGTACTGATTTTATAGTATGCACCTCTGATTTTATATGCACCGGTAATCTGCATATTCTCCGGTTTTAAATAAACCTTGTTCCCACAGCTTTGAGAAAAAAACTCACTCTCAATCAATGTGGTCGGGTGTACAACCTTTTGTACGACCTCGTAAGCTTCTTCAAATTTTTCAAGTGTCAACATCTCATGCATCTCCTTTATAAATCAAATAAATCATCGTCCGATTCTATTTTCTCAATATCGTTGTCAATCAGGATTTCGATATCGGATTTTACATCAAAATCAGCAAATAGTGCAGTCACATAGCTGTTTGGATCAAAACGCTGCAAATCTGATATCTTTTCTCCGATTCCAATATATTTGACCGGAACATTTAATTCGGACTGGATTGCAATGGCGATACCACCCTTGGCTGTTCCGTCCAGCTTTGTAATGATAATACCGTTTATCTCTGTGACAGAGCTAAACTGTCTGGCCTGCTCCAGTGCATTCTGACCTGTAGTACCATCAAGCACAATCAAGGTCTCCACATTCGCCTCCGGATATTCTTTTGATATGATTCTTCTCATTTTCGCAAGCTCGTCCATCAGATTCTTTTTATTGTGCAGACGTCCGGCTGTATCAATCAACAGAATATCCGTATTCCGTGCTTTGGCAGCCGCCACAGCATCATAAACAACCGCAGATGGGTCTGCACCCTCGTTCTGCGCTATAATGTCCACACCGGCACGATTTGACCATGTTTTAAGCTGATCAATGGCGGCAGCACGAAATGTATCGGCAGCAGCCATCAAAACACGTTTTCCCTGTGCTTTATACTGAGCGGCCAGCTTTCCGATGGATGTTGTCTTTCCGACACCGTTGACACCAATGATAAGCATAACTGTCTTTTTATCCTCAAAATCATATGCGGATTCATCCACAGTCATCTGATCACGGATGATATTAATAATCAACTGCTTACATGCCTCAACTTCCTTAATATGCTGTTCTTTTACCTTCTGTTTCAGATCTTCAATGATTTTTTCCGTCGTTTCATATCCCATGTCGGACATAACAAGCGTTTCTTCAAGCTCGTCGTAAAAATCATCATCCAATTCATTTGCCTTAAACAGATTATTGAAACTTTCTGCAATATTATTCCTTGTTTTGGAAAGTCCCTCTTTCAGACGTGTAAAAAACCCTTTTTTCTTTTCTTCCTCTGCCATAGCATAGCCTCCTTTATGGGAATATTCTAATCATCCAGCTCGTTTTCTATCATGTTGACAGACACCAGTGTTGAAACACCTTTCTCCTGCATGGTAATACCATAAAGTATATCTGCAGCCTCCATGGTTCCTTTTCTATGTGTAATGACAATAAACTGTGTATCCTTCGTCAATTTACCGAGATATTTTGCAAAACGCTTAACATTGGAATCATCCAGGGCTGCTTCAATCTCATCCAACAAACAAAACGGAGAAGGTTTCAAACTTTGTATTGCAAAAAGCAATGCTATCGCTGTCAGGCTCTTCTCTCCACCGGATAACTGCATCATATTCTGAAGTTTCTTTCCGGGTGGCTGTGCATGAATTCGGATTCCGGTTTCCAGAATGTCATCTTCATCAACCAGTTCAAGGTCTGCCTTTCCACCGCCAAACAGCTCTTTAAACACCTTTGAAA
>CAMAMD010000101.1 GCA_945836785.1 uncultured Clostridium sp. | reverse complement strand
TATAAACAGTATAAATTTAAATTTTATTTGAATGCACGGCATGCTATTTATATTGATGGTGTACTTGGCAGCATGCATCCACATACCTGGGAAATTACGCTGAATGTTATAAAGTGCCGGGATGATTTTATAGAGTTTAACAAGCTTGAGAGAAAAATAGAGGAATTTATGAAACAATACCAGGATAAGGCATTGAATGAAGTTGCTCCGTTCGATGTGATAAATCCGACACTGGAAAATTGTTGTGATTATTTCAAAGAGCAGATTGGCGGGATTCTTGAACAGGACGGCTGGATTCTGCTTATGATGGAAATGAGTGAGACACCGTCACGCTCCTATGTGATCAGCATGATAGATGAAGAGGATATTAATCAGGAGGCAGAAAGTGAACTTTAAAATTAAGGAAAAATTTACTGCTGGGGAAAATACCGGTCTGATTATAGGGATTCCCGTTCTTTTGATTGCTGCCGTAGCTGTGACAGCTTTTTTATGGATTTTGGCATGGGAACCGTCCGGGTTGGATGTCTGGGGACATATTTTTAAGTCGGAAATCATGTATGAGGAAATGAAGGAGGGCAATTTGTACCCTCTTTATACACCGCTGTGGTATAACGGAATACAACTGTATCGATACTGGCCGCCGATGACATATTATCTGATGGCTTTGCTGCAGTTTATAACGGGCGGTAACATCATTCATGCATATTATTTGTTTGCAGGGGTTGTGGTATTCTTTGGCGGACTGCCGTTCGTTTTGCTTGGAAATCGGGTAAATAAGCCGGTTGTCGGTATCGTTTGCGGTCTGCTATGGTTTGCATTGCCTGACAACATACGCGTATTTTTTGTTGAGGGAAATATGCCACGTATTATGACTTCACTCCTGATTCCGTATGTCATGTATTTTCTATGGCGGTATATTCGGGAAAATAAAAGGGCCGCTTTGATTGGCCTGATGCTGTCTATGACATTTCTTACGTTTACGCATCTTATGTTGACTGCAATTACGGGAATCGGAACATTTCTATTTCTGGTGTTTGACTGGATACAAAATCGGAATTTCAGACGGGATGCAGAGGCGCTTGCAGCAATGGTGGCAGGGATTCTGATTGCCGGTATATGGTTTGTGCCGGCAATGTTCGGTGGCATGCTTTCCATGGGAGATTCAAGCTCGGACACACAGGATCTCCTCACATTTGCATTGTCTGATTCCCTTGATTTTATGAATCGTGTAAGTGGAGATGCAGAGATATATTATTACGGACTGTCTGTATTGGTGGTGGCGGTTCTGGGTATTCTTCTCGCAAAAAACAATAAAGCAGGTTTTGGCCTTGCAATTGTTGTTTTGCTGGGAACAACTCCGGCTACAGTATCTGTTACGAAACATTTGCCACTGGGAGAATTTTTGTGGATGACAAGATTTACTGCACTGTCTTACGCGTTTTTTATGTTGTCACTCCTGGAATGGAAGACGCTTCGCAGGAAATATGCGATTTTGCTTACCTTACTGCTTGTCGTTGACAGCGGTGCTACCCTCGGATATTTATCCCGATATTATACTCCGGCATTGGATGAGGCGAAAATGGACGGAAAGATATTGAAGGATATGACAACACAGCGAACAAGTGTCATGGATCTCAGTATGTATGGCTGTTATCTTTCGTGGGAGCTGGTTACAGGCGAGGATGCTGTTGATTATACATTCGGCTGGGCATGGCAGGGAGCGTCAACGGCTGAGAACATCATGTTAATGAATGAGGCATTGGAACGTGAAGAATATGCTTATATGTTTGACAGAAATATTGAATTGGGAAATGATACCGTACTTGTAATGCGCAGTAAGGTTCAGGATGAGGATAAATTATTGGTATCGGCTGAAAACTGTGGCTATCAGCTTGAAAATATAAGCGATACAGGATATTTTTTCAAAAAGAACACACCGGAATCATTCGGCGTAAAAACAGAATATCTCGGACTGACGATAGGTGAGTATGCGGGTACGCTTTCTATATACTATCCGACATTTATGATTGGAAAATCCGACTATGTCGATGATTATACGGTGGAAGAACTGAAAGAATATAAAACGATTTTCCTGAGTGGATTTCAGTATCACAATCAGGAAAATGCAGAGGGGATTATAAGGAAGGCCGCTGATGCAGGAGTCCGCATTGTGATTGATTGTGCACATATTCCTGAAGATGGGTTAAAACAGCATCGTTTTCTTGATATGCTGCAAAATCAAATAACCTTTGAAGATAATTTCCCAAATCTGTTCTATGAGAATGGCGTAATTATAGCCGGAAATATACCGACGGAGGATGGTGCATGGAAAACCGGTTATGTGAATAACATGGATCATGTGCTTGGCTATGTCGAGGTGGGAAATCAGGAAATTCCGTTCCTGGGATACAATGACGGAGAGGATAACATTGTTTATCTTGGTTTGAATCTTGTGTATTTTGCGATGAATTCAGGGAATACAGATATATGGGATATGTTAAATGACAGCTTTCTGTTGAATTATAATCAGTTACCGAATCGTCAATTAGTTCCGATTACAATTACCATGGAGAAGAATGAAATTATAATTGAAAGTGAGCAGGAGAATGTCAACACCACACTGGCATATCAGGATAATTTTGAAACCGGGCAGGAGATATACGAAGAAAATCATTTGCTGGTTGCAGGTGATAAATATGTGAAAATAAAACTTGTTTATCCACATTTTACAGCAGGCTTGCTTGTGTCATTTTTCGGTATCATACTGGGCGTCGGTATTATGATAGAAACAAAAATGAAAAAGAACGAATAAATGAAAAAAAACGGGGCTGTCTCACCATATTGTATTAGTGAGACAGCCCCGCTTTTATGCATGTATAGTCAGCTTGTCTATTGCAGCACGGATACGTGCAAGGGATTCTTCTTTGCCGAGTACGGACATGAGCTCGGTTGCTCCGCCCGGAGTTGCCTGTTTACCGGACATAGCAGTCCGTAATGGCCACATTACATATCCGGTCTTGTATTCATGCTCTTTGCCGAATGTCTGTAGTGTCTCGAAGAGAGCGTCGTTGCTAAAATCGGTCTGAGCCTCCAGAACAGGTAACACCTCTTTCAGGAGTGTCAGAGAGTTTTCAGGATTGGTCTTCATTTTCTTGTGTGTATATAAATCTACGGAATATTCCGGTACAGCTTCAAAGAAATCAATCTGCTCTTTGATATCCGGGAATATTTCGATTCGGGTTTTCACCATGGCAGCAATCTTCTTTAAATCATAATCCTTGGTGATGACTTCTTTTATATAAGGAAGCGCCATTTCGTAGAATTTCTCATCGTCCATAGCTTTTATATATTCTCCGTTCATCCATTTCAGCTTTGTCATGTCCAGAACAGCCGGAGACTTGGACATGTTCTTGTAATTGAAATTCTGAACTAATTCATCGAGAGAGAATATTTCCCTGTTATCCTCCGGACACCATCCCAGCAGTGCCACAAAGTTGATAATAGCTTCTGTCAGGAATCCCTGTTCCAAAAGATCTTCAAAAGAAGAATGACCGCTACGTTTGCTTAGCTTTTTGTGTTCTTCGTCCGTAATAAGCGGGCAATGAATATAGGTTGGAACCTCCCAGCCAAAAGCCTCATACAGACGATTATATTTCGGTGAAGAGGAAAGATATTCGTTTCCGCGGACAACGTGCGTAATCTGCATCAAGTGATCATCCACAACATTTGCAAAATTGTAGGTTGGAAAACCATCTGATTTGATGAGGATCATATCATCTAGTTCTTCATTGGACACTGTGATATCTCCATAAAGCTCATCCTTGAATGTGGTTGTACCTTCAAGCGGATTGTTTTGTCTGATGACGTATGGCTTCCCGGCAGCAAGGTTCGCCTCGATCTCTTCCTTTGAAAGATGCAGGCAGTGCTTGTCATAGCGTGATATGGTTTTGCCGTCAAGCTCTGTTACCAGTCCGGCAAGGCGTTCCTCGTCACAGAAACAGTAATAAGCTTCACCTTTTTCGATTAATTTTTTCGCATATTCAAGATATATACCCTTTGCCTGACGCTCGCTCTGAATATACGGACCGAAACCGCCGTCCTTGTCGGGACCTTCATCATGGATCAAACCTGTTTTTGCAAGTGTTCTGTATATGATGTCTACAGCACCTTCAACTTCACGCTCCTGGTCTGTGTCCTCTATTCTCAATATGAAATCTCCGCCTTCGTGCTTGGCAATTAAATAAGCATACAGGGCAGTCCGTAAATTGCCCACATGCATGCGTCCGGTCGGACTTGGGGCAAATCTTGTTCTGATTTTTGACATAATACTATCTCCCTTTTATCTCCAAATTCTTCTGAAATTATAGCAAAGTCGATTTCAATTTACAACACAATAGTTGATTAATGAAAAAATTTTTAGTATACTAACAGGGAATAATTGTAACGACATGAGAAGATACTATATTTATGGAAAGCAGGTTAGATAAATGAGCAGCTCAATGATTGCAACGGTATATTTTATAGCATTGGTTGTATTCTTTCTCCTACTTGTGGTTTTGACAATTGCATGGATTGTCAGCAAGTCAAGAAAGTATGAGGAAGACGATATAGGCGAGGATGAAGCAGAAGAAATGGAAGAGAGCATCTTCGATGAGGCGGATTCTCAAATTGATAGCGAACAATATGGATATGCGGAAGATAGTGCATTTGCGGAGGGCAGTGCATTTGCGGAAGACAGCGCGTTTGTGGAAGACAGTGCATTTGCGGAGGGTAGTGCATTTGCAGAGTATAGTGCGTTTGCGGAAGACAGCGCGTTTGTGGAAGACAGTGCATTTGCAGATCATAATGTGTCTGATAATATGGAGATATCGGATGAAACATATGTCAATACATTTGATGATGACGAAATAGCAAACGTACCGACAGAGGAATCAGTGCAGTCAGATGTACATGATGAGGAAGAAACAAATATCGGTGACAAGAATACAGATGTGGATGTATCGGAAGATTATACAAATATGCCGGAATTGCAGAAAGAAATAGCGGATGAAAATGAGATAGACTCGGAGCCAGTAGCGGAACCAGAGCCAAAATCAGAATCGGAATCAGAGCCAGAATC
>CAMAMD010000100.1 GCA_945836785.1 uncultured Clostridium sp. | reverse complement strand
CAAAACAAATCCTGCCACAAACACACCTATAATGCATATTCCAACAAACACCATTATAGCTATATGTTCTTTCAACCACTTCTTTTTATAAAATTCTATCTTATCTTTCAGTGCAAAGCTGCTATTCTTGATGGTCTGTGTTAAATTATTTTCTGCGGCTTGTTTATATTCCTCATCGGTAAGCCTCTTTCCGCTTAATATTTCATTAATGCTTACATTAAACATTTCACTTATCGAAAGAAGAACATCCGCAGGTGGTAAATATGTTCCAGTTTCCCAACGAGATACCGTTTTATTTGTTACACCCACTTTATCTCCAAATTGCTCTTGCGTAAGTCCTTGCTCTTTTCTAAGTTCTGCTATAAATTTTCCTATTTGTGTTAAATCCACTTATATCACCCACACAGACAAACAAAGTATTTCTTGCACAAATTGTGTTCAAACTATATACTGTTGTTATAAAAAAATGATGATTTCGTGATATAATGAGCATTGCACAGGTTTGCGCTTGCGGAAACCTGTATAATGCGCGACATGGAGCCGCCAGGCGACGTGATATAACGCAGAAAAGAAAGGAAAAGTTTTTATGAGCTACACATATAGCGTTCCAAAAAGAAAAGCAAATCGTTTTGCCTATCGTTTTCTCGGAGCCGTCTTTGTTTTAATTTCTGTTTTACAATTTTACGTTTTACTCCGGGGACTTGCAAAGCACCTGATGTTGACTGCTATATTTGCCATGCTGTTGTTCGTGTACGGCGGTTATCTGATTATTGTGTCTTTACGCAAGCAGGCCTTTGACATCACCTATCGTTTTGACGATACCGGCATGACAGTTTTTCACCACTACGGAACCAGCAAATATACATTTGACGACATTGATTTTATTACAATGGTGATTGCAGATGAACATATGGTGTTCTATGTATTAAATGTTAAGGCCGGAAAAAATGTGTATACCATTCCCTTCACCATGAAAAAAGAGCTATGCGAAACAATTTACGAGTTTGTAAACAGCCGTATAAAACATGATGACGAGTAAAATATCTGTTACCAGCCGTACCAAACATCATGGTCAAAAAACACATGACAACAATGTGACACAAAGGAGACTCAATATGCTGCATCCAAAAAACACACTCTTTGACATTCCCGTTATCAATAACGTTATTTTATATGATGAGACCGATTCCACGAATACCCGTGCAAAGGAATTCGGCAACCGGGGCTGTGTGGACGGTACCTTGATTATTGCAGACAAACAAAATGCCGGAAAAGGACGTATGGGCAGGAATTTTTCCTCTCCACCCGATACGGGAATCTATATGAGTCTGCTGTTGAAACCTGAAATTGACATAACACATGTGTCTTCTATTACACTGCTGGCAGCCATGGCAGTGGCAAAAGCACTCGAATCAATAGACGGAATCAAACCACATATCAAATGGCCCAATGACATCGTGATAAATGGAAAAAAAGTGGTTGGTATTCTGACTGAAATGTCCAGCGATGCCATCCAGATTCCCAAAACCTATGGCCTTGCCGACCTCCCCTATGCAACTGCCTCCACATACGCAAACAGTGTCAAATATGTAATCGTAGGAATCGGAATTAATGTGAACAATGAATCCTTCCCGAAAGAAATTACAAATACCGCCAGCTCCCTATATCAAGCCTGCGGCAGAAAACTTGACCGCGAAGATATCATTCATAATGTCTGGCTCTATTTCAACGATTATTATCAGGATTTTCTATCCCACAAGGATCTGCGTTTCCTGATTGAGGATTATAACAGCTTTCTGGCAAGCTATAACCGGGAAGTCTACATTATCCCCCATGATAGAACTGCAGGGCAATCAAACCCCTACCAAGTTGACACAACCGGTCTCACGCCAAGTCTGTGCATGGGAATCGATTCACAGGGTGCCCTGATTTGCCGGCACGAAAGCGGAGAGATCGAGCATGTAAACGCCGGCGAAGTATCAATCCGCGGACTGCACGCATACATTTAAAGCACCATAGTTTCTAAAAGGCGGGTAAGATTTCCTTATCCGTCCTGTTTTATTTTACAGCAGTATGTCAATTTATTTTTTCCATTTTTCTTGCAACCCTACGACATCCGGGAATATCTAATATTTTGCTTTTTCGATATAAAGACACGGGGTGCTCCCAGTAACTCATAATATGTTTCGGGCAGGGGTGCTTATATCTGTAGTTTCGCGAAGACAACTAGACTGCCTATGTATATCAACATTCAGCTTTCACAATCTAATGTGCCGCGGACAATTGTTTGAGCATAGCGAGTTATTGGGAGCGGCACATAATAAAGGATTGTGAAAGTTGAATGTTAGATATACTTGGCAGGCGTAAGGTTGCGAGCGAAACTACAGATATAAGCACCCCTGCCCGAAACATATTATTCAAACAACTGTCCGCACCCCGTTATATCGACAAAGCAAAATATTGATATTCCGAGATGTCTGGTTGTCTGCGAAAAATGGAAGAAATAAATCGGCATACTGTTACAACATAGAAAAAGACGGATAAGGAAATCTTACCCGTCCTATATGGAATCTATCGTATTTTAAATGAGCAGTCCCAGGATTTCATTGCTGCGTGCTACGAATGCTGTCATTTCTTCCGGTTCAAGCGGCTTATTTGCAAGCACTGCCAAATCGTAGAGCTGGCAGCAAATCATGTTTGTATGTTCACCTTCCGGATTATCCAACACATATTTTACCAGCTTATTTCCGGCATTTAATACAAGGGTTTCACCCTCGTCTCCAAACATGGACGGATCCATACCTCCCATGTTATATACACGCATCATCTCTGCCATTCTGCGGGCATCCTCGGAGAATGTAATCATAGAGGAAACCGCATCATTCTTCAGGTTCTCAACCTTGACATTCAGTTTTTCCTTGCCGGTTGCCTTCTTGAATATCTCCGTGAGCTTATCCGTGTATTCCTTCGTCTGCTCCTCCGTCAATGCGTCACCGACAAAATTATCTGCAAGATCAGCATCTATACGCAGGAACTTAACGCCCTCATTCTTGCCCTCAAGATGTGTAATATACGGATTATCTATGTTATGTGTCAGGTATACGGCATTCATGCCTTCTTCCTTGAACATGTTTATATACTGGGACTGAGCCTTTTCATCCGATACGTAGAATACCTTATTCTCGTATTTTTCCTTGCCCTCTTCCAGATACTCAGGAAGTGTAAGATATTTTCCGTTCAGATCCTTAAACAGCATATAATCTGTCATCTTTTCGCAGAACTTTTCATCCCGGATACAACCAAACTTGATAAAAGGACTGATATCATCCCAGTACTTTTCATAATCTTCCTTATTATTCTTACACATACCGCTCAGCTTATCGGCAACCTTCTTTGTGATGTAATCCGATATTTTCTTTACAAAGCCATCGTTCTGCAATGCACTTCTTGATACATTCAGCGGAAGATCAGGACAGTCAATTACACCCTTCAGCAAAAGCAGGAATTCAGGAATAACTTCCTTGATATTATCCGCAATAAATACCTGGTTATTGTATAGCTTAATCGTTCCCTCAAGCTGATCATACTGTGTATTAATCTTAGGGAAATACAAAATTCCTTTCAGGTTAAACGGATAATCCATATTCAGATGTATCCAGAACAGCGGTTTCTTGAAATCAAGGAATACTTTCTGATAGAAATCAATGTACTCCTCCTCTGTACACTCCTTCGGATTCTTCATCCAAAGCGGATTCGTATCATTTAACGGCTGCGGTTTCTTCTCCTCAGCAGGCTTTTCCTCTTCAGCCTCATCATCAGAGTTCTCGGCATCCTTGCTGTCCTCTGCATCCTTTGGTGCATCTCCTACCAGATCATCTTCCTCGGTCGTATCCACCTCGATTACCTTATCTTCTTTTTCTGCCTTTTCTTTCTCTTCCTCAAGCTTATCCTCGTTGATAAAATAAATATTATAAGGCATAAATGCACAATATTTCTGAATTACTTCACGCACACGATACTCATTTGCAAATTCAAAGCTGTCCTCGTTCAGATACAGCGTAATCGCAGTTCCTCTGGTTGTATCATCACTCTCGCTCATGGAAAATTCCGTACCGCCATCGCACTCCCAAAATACCGGAACGGCATCCTTTTTATAGGAGCATGTCTCTATCGTAACCTTATCAGCGACCATAAACGCTGAATAAAATCCTAAACCGAAATGACCGATAATCTGGTCATCGTTTGTCTTATCCTTATAAGTATTAATAAAATCCGTTGCACCCGAAAATGCGATTTGATTGATGTACTTATCTACTTCCTCGGCAGTCATACCGATACCGTTATCTACGAAAGTAAGTGTCTTGTCTTTCGCAGAGGCATATACTTCTATCTTGTATTCCTCGCCTTCTGTCTCCTCGAAATCGCCCATCAAAGCCAACTTTTTTAATTTTGTAATTGCATCACAACCGTTTGAGATTAACTCTCTGATAAAAATATCATGGTCTGAATACAACCACTTTTTGATAATCGGAAATATGTTTTCGCTGTTAATTGATAAACTACCCTGTTTCTCCATGTCTGTTATGACCTCCTAATATAATACTGCCAAATCCATTGGCATAATATAAACGTTTACCGCAGTCTGACCGATATGTCTGACTGTTCTATACAAAGTATAATAATACACCACACAGACAATGTCAAGAAAAAATTAGCACTCATTTAAAATGAGTGCTAATAATTCATTTATTATACGATATTCTATTCTCGAACCAGGGTGACAGAATCATCTATATTACCTTCATTATCAATATAATAATAATGACCTGACGTATTCTCCTCTTTCTCCGTCTCACGAACCAGAGTGAAATCATCTGCATCGCCGCTCTCATCAGTGTAATAATAGTAATCTGACAAAGTCATCCCCCTCCTCATTCTAATATTTTATATAGTATTTCTCCACGGACTCATCCCACAAATGCTCCAGCGTCTTGTCCAATGAAAAAACCTTGATTGAGGTTCCTGTCGTCGCAGTCAGCGTTCCCTTTTCATAATATATATTGAAAAACAAAGCCCCCACATCCTCCGGGTGCATGGATAGATTGTTCATCTCCACGAGCCTGGTAATAT
>CAMAMD010000099.1 GCA_945836785.1 uncultured Clostridium sp. | reverse complement strand
TTCTCTCATCCAGATACAGCTGCACCCTCTCCTGTATAATCCTCGCAGTATCCACTGCCGTCCGGTCGCTCGCAAGCATTGTACTTACTTCCTCCCGCACAATATTCATAACCGAATCCTCATTCCAGTTCACAACATATTTCACATGGTCAATCATGAACATGAGCTGCTCCACGCTCTCTTCATCAGCCACATATTCATGGTCAGCATACTTCTTCGGAAGGTATTCGATAGTTTCCCAAACCTCCGAAATAATGATAGGAAATCCAATCATGAGTCCCATGGCTTCATCATCATAGGCTGACGACATCACCGTATATTCTATGAATTTCCATGCCGCCTCCTTGTGACCGCTGTTCGAATTAATGCTGAAGGATTTACCTAAATTAACTCCGTATGCAGCACTTCCATCTTTGGTTGGATATCCTATGAATCTGTACTTTCCGCTTTTGCACAAGTTCATCACTGTTTCAATTTCCATTATCTGTTCGCTTACAATAAGTGCCTTGCCCTCATCAAGCATTTCCAAAGGTCGAAGTGTAGTGTCAGCCACAGGCGGCTGATACCCTTTAAGGAATTCCAGTATAGAAATGAATTCTTCTGAATCAAAGGAAGCCGTATATGTACTCCAGTCAACAAAGGTCTCCTTCATACTGTTAAAAAGCAGATTCGCTATATGGTACGCAGTATCCTTCGAATCAATGGCAAAATCATATATCGTCATATCAGGCTGGGAAGCAAGTTTCTCTATAAGCTCATCCGGTGTCCATCCCTCACTGTCACCCAGCTCTTCCTTACGTCCTTCAAAAGCGTATATGTAAAATCTGTTTGGAATAGTAACAAGTGCCCCGTCATAGGTAAAAATATTCAGTATGTTCTCAAAAAGCATGTCCCTGCTAAGGCACGCACCCTCCGAATCCAGATATTTCCCCAGGTCTTCAATTATCCCGCCGGCTGCATATTCCCTTATATCCACCATATTCGTAGGAAATACATCCGGTCCCTTTCCTGCTATCAGCTCAGTGTTAAGGCTCTCTACACTGTCATACACCTTGATTTTCGCCTCATATCTTCCGTTAGCCGCATTAAAAAGCCGTACAAGCCTATCCAGCTCTTCACTTTCATACAATGTGCCGACTATAAACTCCTCCTTGTCACCACTGACAAGCTCTGACTTAGTCATATCTATAATATATCCCGAACCAAGTGCCAGCCAGATCGCCATAAAATGCTCATCACCATACTGAAGGATACCTGTGAGCTTAAGATTCTGCATTCCCATATCCGTCCATTTGAGAAGCTGGCTGTATTCATTCTGCTTAAGCTCATATATTCCCTCAGAATTGTACATGCACAGCCTAATTCCGTCATCCTGTGTCAGACTGTTCTTCACAATTCCGGTAAATGCAGCTTTATCAAACTCCCCTATCAGCTCCGGCTCCCTGTTTTCTGTCCAATCACCATGGTCATATATTCCCAGCCTGCTGCCCCGCAGGGTATATATGCCGCTGTCAGTCTGCTCAAAGCGGTCTTCTGCAATCTCATAATCGCACACTTCAACGACCTTGTTATCATCGCTTATGGCAAAGGTAATATTCTGTGTCTGACCTTTGGTGGCTTTAAAGCTTATCAAAAAAACAAGTCCTTTTTCCGCTTCCTGAACCGAAAAAGCTTCATATGTAGCTCTTGGCTCTTTTAGTTTCTCCTGTGCTACGTTTTCTGCTTCATTGAAGCCCTTTGTAATATCACACAGTAGTTCTGTATTTCCGGCTTCATCCATGCAGTAGACCAGATAATCCGACGTATTCTTATCACTGTCATATTCCTTGTTCAAAAAATATATTCTGCCATCTATGCAGTACATATTACTTATAAATTTATTTAAAAGAATATCCGGCGTAATGTCATCCGACAAATCGACTATATTAACCTTACTCTCAGTCAGACAGCCAAATTCTTTCTTCAAATTAGGGTCTGTCCCGGCAAGCTTGTCATAATTAAGCCGGTACACTCTGTTTTCAAAACCGTTCTCAACTTCTTCGCGCCTGTCCTGTAATACATAGTACAGTCCATCCTCCGCAGCATGAGCAAGATATACATACTGCCCCTCATCAAGCTGTATATTATATTTTACCGCAGAATATATGTACACATCATCTTCAGCATATGCAAATGTACCTGCCTCAGCCTCCGGCGTTACTGTCTCGGCATTCTCTTTCTTACTGCATGCTGTCAGCAGCAAAATAAGTGCGGCAAGTATATATGTTACACATTTGTTTCTTCTTTTTTCCATGCTTACTCCTTTTTATTATGTTCCGGCAAGCTTAAAAGGCAATCTTCTGTCTTATAAGACTACCGGAACATTATTTGCTGTTCTTTAATTATATCATGAATATCCTAAAATAAACATTCCCTTAAAACAGGTTATTCCTGTGCAAGCCTGCCATCCGTTAAAACATATCTCTTCCTGCACATCTGCGCCACCATCGGATTATGTGTTACAATTATCATTGTAATTCCGGTCTCATTTAATCTTTGCAGTAATTTCATAAGGCTCTCCGTATTTTCCGAGTCCAGGGCTCCCGTAGGTTCATCCGCTATTATTACTTTGGCATTCATATTCAATGCCCTTGCAATCGCCACACGCTGTTTCTGTCCGCCTGAAAGCTGGTTGACGCATTTTCTCAGGTATTTTTCCATGCCCACCAGTTCTAACATTTTTTCAGCATCAGCCTTAACCTTACGATTGTAGGTATTTCCAATTATTTGCGGCAAACAGACATTTCTCATTACCGTGTCAGCATCAAGCAGTCCAAAATCCTGCATGACTATGGCAATTTCTTTATTCCTTAACAGGCTTTTCTGTCTGTCAGACATTTTTGAAACGTCCTTTCCTTCAAAAAGATACCTTCCTGATGTCTGTTTGTCTATTCCTGCCATGATATGAAGCAATGTGGATTTCCCTGAACCGGAGGGTCCTGAAATTGCCACCATGTCACCTGCACTTACATTAAAATCCACATCCTTTAATGCATGAACCTGCGAGCCTTTTCCCTGATTATATATCTTATTTATTTTGTCCATCTGAATCATTTTAATTCTCCATTCCACCATTATAAATGGTAACCTCTGCAAGTTTTTTTGACTGCCCAAAACCCACGAACACACTTGTCAGCAGAATTACGCCCATGATCACTGCACAGAAAACATAACTGAATATTCCTGTCTCATAATTGTAAATGCCAAGTATTTTTTCCATAAATGCATGCATGGACAGGGACGCTATTATAAATGCGGTAAGCAGTAACAGCATGCCTGAAATAAAGATAACTGATATCATTTTCTTTCTTGACATTCCCAGAATATAGAAAACGCCGAATTCCTTCTGGTGCTGAATTATCATAAGATACAGATATCCACCATATCCGAACACCGCAATGGCTGTAATCATCACAAAAGCTAATACATATTTTGCGTTATTTTCCAGCATATGTATATATGAATTTTTCAGTATCTCATCCGCTTCTTTTATGTATCCGTAATCACCGATATTTTTTTCAAGTCTTTCCTTTAGTGTTTGTCTGTCACACCCGTTTTCAGGCAGTATCAGAAACTTTGCTCCCAGGTCAAATAAAGCATCCGTCCCCGTTTCTAAATCATACATAATTATATATCTGTTGCATCCGTCCTGTTCCGGAATAACTCCAAATGTACTCAGATTTTCAAAAGAGCCATAATTGTTTATGGATGATAATGCCTCTTCTTTTTTTAATATACCTGTTACAATACATTCCACACTTTTTCCATCATTTGAAACGATTATGTCTGTTCTGCTTCCTACCGGCAGTTCCTTCGCAAGTGCTGCACTGACCAGAATCGGTATGCCATCCCCTGCATCATGCCTTACCATCCCCTCTGAAAGCTTAACGTTAACCTTATCAATCATGTCATCCGCATACATAAATGCCAGTGCATTGGAATAAACCGAATGACCATCCGAATCCTTTTTACCCGTGTCATAATTCACCGTGCATGTAGTACTCTGCAGAACACTTCCGACACCCTCTGTTTCCATGATTTTACCATATATGGTATCTGTCAGGGAACCTTCACCAAAGCTCTGCTGCTGAAACACAAAATTTCCCATATTAAAATGCAGCGCTTCATCAAAATCTATATTATAGGAACTGACAATTTTATGTTCCTTCTGTAAAAAATCATCAATGGGATTCAACACTGCAAATGCAAAAACAAGCATAACCACAAGCTGAAATAATAATACTATTTCATTAAAAAAACGCTTTGCATACAGATATCTGCATATTCTCAAATAGTTCATAAATTTCTCCGTTCTCACAATTTTACACAATTAAAACACATGCCATAATTTATGCCGCCATCCTTAACGTCTGTCTTAACGTGCATAGAACTGACACAGCATAAACTGTTACCAGAGCTGTTATAAATGTATAAACATTCGGGAATTTATCTCCATAAATAAGGCTTAGAAGCGGGAATGTCTTATAATGTAAAAATAAAGCAATAATGCTTCCCAGCACATAATACATACTCCAGTGACCATAAATAATCATTATGCTTTTCAGTCTTGTCATTCCGCACAGCCTGAGAGTGTATGTATCTTTTTTATAGAACTTAATCCACTCAGACATTACTCTTATTACCGTGATTCCTGCTATCAGACACAGAACCACTGCCATCTTTCCGTATCTTATCTGGTTCTCCTGTAAGATTTCATCTGTGTTAGTGTTTGGCATATAAAAATGCGAATCCGGAAATTTATCCGACAGCTCATTGACATAATTGATAAGCTGTGAGTGTGTCACACCTTGCAGATGAATAAATATCTGTTCGGGTACATATTTTTCCTCATAACACTTAAATGGAATTATGACATATTCCATATCATCATCTGTCGAGTATTTTGTCTCGGAATAGTCTTCCTCAAACAGCTTCAGTGATGACTCGGAGGATACCGCTGCGCCAAAATTCCATGGCACAATCCAGCCTGCTCCTATTATCTTAAAACTTTCACCATCAATCTCTATTTCATTTTTATTATATTTACTTTTCCAACTGTCTGAAACAAATGCCACTTTCTGGGCATTTTCCTGTTCCTTGCTGTCAAAAAATCTTCCCGCTGTAATCGGAAACCAC
>CAMAMD010000098.1 GCA_945836785.1 uncultured Clostridium sp. | reverse complement strand
TTTTTTTAATTCCTGTGCAATAATCTCAGGATGTTTCAGATTGTCTTTCTTGTATTTCAATTTATGATCCAGACTCGCCCAGAAATCCATGGCAATCGTACGAAACTGCACCTCTACCTTCATATATTTTTTTTCGCTGGACAAAAATATAGGAACTTCTACGATTAAATGCAGACTCCTGTAACCGTTTTTCTTTGGATTTCGTATGTAATCCTTGACACAAACCACATTAATATCATCCTGTTGGGATAATAAATCAGCCAGATTATAGATATCCTCCGGAAATGAGCAGATTACTCTGATACCCGCTATATCCGTAAGATTGTTCTCTATATTTTCTATCGTGATATCAAGATTTTTTTTGCGCATCTTCCGTACAATGCTGATTGGCTGTTTCAATCTGCACTTAATTGATTCAAACGGATTCCTGTTATGTCTCAGGGCAAACTCTGTATTTAATACCTTCAGCTTTGTTTCTATCTCCATCAATGCACATTCATAGTTCATCATCAGATCTATAAATGGCTGCATATTCTTCAAAACCAGTTCCGGATTCTCCGAATTCATCAATACTTCAACACTCATATCTGCTGCCGTACTCATTGTAACCACCTCTTACTTTGTAACCCTATTCATTTTATTTAACGCTGTCATAAACAATTCCTTAATCTTCCTGTCATACTGAATTCCGAACTGTCTCATAGCCGGCTCGCTGATAAATCCCCCAGCCATAGTTGCATGTCCACCACCATTTCCAACACCTTTTAAGGCTTCATAAACCAGTTTACCTGCATCCACATTTGCTTTTTCGCTACGCACGGAAAATTTAATTCCTGCCGCATTAACCGAATATACCACCGATATATCTACCACATCAAGGGACATGACAAAGTCTGATATAATGGCCACAAGGGAATTCGGACATTCAAACGGCATATATGTAAATCCCACCGAATCAAAAACCTCTATATTTTCGATTGCCGCACCATATGCCAGCAAATCCTGAAATTCAATCGTGGAATTATACATAGCAGACAATTTTTTCCAATCAGCATATTGAAAAAGATACGTCATCATATCCATATCAAGCTGTGTTACACCACGAATCAAATCATCCGTATCCATTTTGATTCCATAGGCAAGTGCCGCTGCCACATCTTTTTCAATCGGCGTATCCGTACTTGCATAATAATAGGCAACGATAGTCGCACAGGCACCATGAATACGAATATCCTGATATTTATAATCCTGTGTTTTTTCAAAAACAGGATGATGGTCCACACACGCCACCTCATCCCCCGGCAAATCAGTTGTATTCGCATTTGGTTTCTGACAGTCCACATGCACAATATAATCCTCAGGTTTCATATCCTCTATATCATCATAAGAATGAATCTCTATACCAAATGTATCCATCATTTTTCTGGTATTAAACCTGTCTATACTGCCCACATAACATATCGTAGACATAACACCATAGTATTTAAGAAATTGTTGTAATCCAAATGCACTGGATATGGCATCGGGATCAGGGAAATTGTGTGTCTGTAAAAACACGCGATGTCCCTTCAGTAATTCAATCAACTCTTCTGGTCTATTTTCTTCCATTTTATCCTCTTCTTCCTGTCTGCTTTATATCCTAACACCTGCACAATAAAAAATATGCGCCAAGCAACAACAGGACCACACATAAAAACTCTCCGAATCCACTCACAAAATACGATAGGAGCATTCCAACAGCCATAAATAACATAGCATATCCTATTAAAGCTTTCACAACGTACCACCCGTTTCCAAGAAAAGGCATCTTAGAATATTATATGCCATTTACCTGTGACAAAGACGCTAAATCTCCTCTTCTTTCGCAATATCGCTGATTGCCTTGTTTATCTCCTCATCCTGAGATTCATCTTTTGAACCCTTACCCACAATGTTACCGATTTTATCTACAATATCCGGTACCATATCAATAATTTTGCTGATTGTATCCTCACTCTTCACACTGACCATACGGGCATGTCCGTTCTGTATCACAAGCACAGCCGACGGAGACATCTTACCTCCCATACCTCCTCCTGCTGAATTGCTGCTTCCCGACTTTGCAAACGCGCCTGCTGCCACACCAAAATTCACGTCCACAAGTGGAAGGATAATCGTATCCCCAAGTTTTGTCGGTTCGCCAACCACTGTCTTTGTCGTAAGCATTGTGTCCATACCCTTGAATAAGGATGCAAGGGTTTCATTAAAATCATTTGCCATATTATAACCTCCTTTTCATTCCGTCAGATCTGCAATTGACGTTCAACATATAGTCCTATGTTTTTTATTCCTGATTTACCAGTTTCCTGACTACCATCACCGTTCTCCATATATTAATATTGAGGACAATCCGCAAAAGATATCCCAATTGGATATGTCCACGCATATAAATATGTCCCTCAATGACTTTATTATAAAAATCCGGTTCTAACGACAGTCCTTTTTGATATACAAAAGGCATCAAACTTAAATAGCCTGTCACCTGTCCGGTTTTATAAGGCTCATCAAATCCATAATGTACCCGACCTTTTACCTTTCTCGGTCTGATATGCCGCAAGACACTCACCAAATATTTTTTCAGATAAGCTCTTGTTTTAACTGTACAATTTAGATTCCAAAATTTTTTCAGACGCTCCAGTTTCTTTTGGAGTTGCCTCTTTTTTCTGTTCAATCGGCTCAATTTTTCCTCAATTGATTCCATCAATTTGTCAGGTGTGAAATTTGCGGCAAACGCACGCACACGCTTAAGCCATGCACACACGCCCACAAAAAATGTCTTAATTCTTCCAAAGAGTTTCTTTTCTTCCTGTGGAAGCGCATCCTGATAAATACTCTCCTCTTCATTATTCCACAAATCATATTCTTCATTCGCAGGATAAGCCGGTGTTACATCATTCGATATTTCATGGTTTACGATTTCATCCCCCGGTGCTTCATCTTTAGAGATATGAATTTCGTCATCTGATGCTTCATCTTCAGAAATATGAATTTCATCACCCGGTGCTTCATCTTCAGAAATATTGCCATCTTCTATTTCATCATGTAGTATTGTCTGCACCGTATCTTTGGCAGCATCTTCCACCTTTCGTGTTCCTTTTTTGACAAGTTTAAACCACGCAACTCTGATATCCTGTTCCAGCTTTTTTGTTTTCTGATCAAATTTCAACCGGACAGAAAAAATCAAAAAGCGTATCTTTGCATTTATTTTGGCCGTTCCATCATAGGCAGCATCCACCTTGTATGTAACAGGTACAAACAGCACAAGCAAAATGCCAAGCACAACCAATCCGACTATGCCAAGCAGCAACCATAATATTATTTTTAAAATTAACACTAATACATGGAGCATATCCATTCACACCCATTTCCCTATGCCTCACGAATGAAAAAATCCGTATCAAGGCTATTGCCATCGCCTGCATCATACATGTCCTGCACCATCTGTAATACAAGTTCCTCGGCATCCCCCTTATTCATCGCAATCCCAAGTACATGTATCTGATCCCCGACAGACCTGTATAACGGCTGCAGGAGCTGATTATAAACATATATCTCCAACAAACCGTCGTGCATCAGAGGCAATACAATCACATACAGATTATGAACACGTTTTCCCTTCGAAATCCGCTTTAATATTCTGTCACATTTCCTATCCTTTATCCCGTATGTATATAATGCATCTGATATATTCACATAATCACCCCAAAACTTTCCTGCTTCTACTCCTCCATCAACTCAGATATCAGTTTGTTGCAGGCTGTCAGCTCGCTATCATCCTGACAGTTATTCAACACATAATCAAAATAATCCTTAATTTCCTGCTGACTATTCATGAATATCGGCATACTGGCAAGTATTTTACACATCATACTCCGCACAATACGTCTGTCCTTACCCGCAAACGCATCTGCCATCTCTGCAGTCAGTTCATCGCGCAATTTCATAATATATGCATTGTCAGCGGTTTTATCTGCATCGTATGTATCCTCTTTCTCCAAATCAATAAACAAACTCGTTGACAGGAGTTTTGATACAGTCTTAAGCCTTTTAAAATTCTCCTCCAGACCAAGCGTTTCAATCAATTTCGCATTTGCCTGTCTGATATCATCGAAAGCTGCTTCCAAGATAATGACATTCTCATATACATCCTCCTGTACGCCCTCAACGTTCATAAACTCGGAGGCCATACCGGCAAGCATATCATCCATATTGTCATTTTCACATTCCACACAGGCATCCAATATACGAAGTGCAGCCTTGTATCCCGCCTTTTCCGCATTATCATTTCTTGCCGTATCTACAGTAAGCAGTAACGTATACACGTCATTAATTATTTCCTGCAGCAACATGAGTGCTGATACCTCATGATTTATGATCTCGGCAGCCTGTTCCAAACGTGTTGAAAGCAAATCAAATTGGGTCTCATCCATATTCTTATAATCAGCCTCACATAAATCATGATAAACATGATACAAAAACGGATATTCTGTCTCAAATCCCTTCGGTTTTTGAATGAGAATGGATGCTCTCAGCATGTCCGCAAACTCATCCACAGAGGTTCTGTCACCTCCCTTATAAATCATCAGTGTATTTGTCACAATATCATAAAATTTATTTTTCGTCATACGAACCGGCAGCTGTGCCATCAGAAGCTGCAGCTTACTGTTGACGACAACCGTATCATTCTCCGAAAATACATAGCGGAACATCTTCGCTGATAACTGTTCCACATCAACCTGCACTGTATCTCCCTTGATTCCTGCTTCTATACGGTTTAAAATATATTCATACACTTCAAATCCATCCGTAAAGGCTGTCAGATTCTTCATCTTGTATTCCACATTTTTCCGAAGCTGTCCGATTGTCTCAAGTGCCTTATCATCTACAGCCGCATTGCCTAAAATATATTTTTTCAGCAGATTTGTCAGCAAGCCAAAATATTTACATACATCCGTATTCTGATCCTGCTGGTCGGCAATCATTTCTTTCATAGTATAATAATTCATGCTCATCTTGACTGTCGCATAACAATTATACTGATTATTCAACAGTTCTGCATATTCCGGTAACTTGTCCTCAACATCTTTCCCTCGCTCTATATCTGTAACTAATATCTTATATTTGCTTTTCATGCGTGT
>CAMAMD010000097.1 GCA_945836785.1 uncultured Clostridium sp. | reverse complement strand
TATACACGTTTAGCGTACTTGTATTATACAATGCACATTGTATACACGTCAAGAGTTTTGATTGAAAATTCATGGATTGTACATAAAAAAATACTTAAGAAATCTGGCACTTTAAAGAGCTGAACTGCCTTGCATATACGGTATAAAAATGATATGCTTAAATTGTAAGACGTGATAAAACATTTTATAAAAATACAGGTATTTGAGGAAAGGTAAATGGCACAGAAGCTGGGTTTATTTTATATGGAATTTGGAATAGAACATATCATAGGAGTTATAGATGGAAGAAGAAAAGACCTTGGCATAAGCAGGAAGGCACTGGTTGCCGGAATATGTACTCCGGATATATTTTCAAAGATATTGGGCGGACAGGGCAGGAGGCTTGATAAGGTTGAGATAGATGCACTTATGCAGAGGGTTGGATTTAACGCAAAGAGCTGTAACTGCCTGCTGGATGCAGACGAGTATGGGGCTTTTACAGAGAGGGAGCATATCCGGGAGATACTTGAAAAGTGCAATAGGGATACGAGCCTGCACAAAGAGGCTGCGGGCAGGATAGCAGAGTATAAAAAGAAGTGCAAATGCAGGGTTGAACTGCAGATAGCGTGTTATTTCGAAACACAGCTTATGTATCTGTCCGGCGAGGATGAAGGTAATCAGCTTGAAAAGTGTATGGATACACTGAGAATTACCATAGCTGATTTTGATATACAGGATATGGACAGCTATCTGTACAGCGAGGTAGAGATGTTCCTCGCCACGAGAATTTTATATATTCTGGGCAGGACGGGGCAGAAAAAGCTGGCGTGTCAGGGCTATGAAAAGCTGTTGAGTCTTATGGGCACTGAAAGGTACAGAACCAATGAATCCATGAGATTCTTTGCAAAAATAATATATGATGCATCACTCCTTTATATGGAAGAAGGGAACTATACAACAGTCTCCTCTATATGTGAGTATGCCATAGAGCAGATGCCAAAGGAGAATAAGTTCAGATATCTGCCGGAGATATATGAAATGAAGGCCAGGGCGGATGCGTTACAGGCAGCAGCGGGTCATGGCAATGATGAAAGCCTTTTTAAAGCCTTATATGAAAACAGCAAGGAATATAAATACTATGAAAACCTTAAATACATAGGTGAGAAGTATCCGGAAGAGTATTTTGGCGAAATGAAATACCAGGTATACCGCGAATACAATGTGGTATTCGTGGGGGATATAATCAGACAGAGAAGAAAACTGTTGAAAATGACTCAAAGTGACCTTGCATATTATGTCAATAATGATGAGGACGGTAAAGTGGCAGAGGAAGATGAGATATGCAGTGAGAAGACCCTGTCAAGACTTGAAAACGGAAGGACAGTCACATCCTGGAGGGTCACAAGGCGGCTTCTCAGTAAGCTTAGGCTTCCTCCGGAAAGATATTTCTTTGACTATGTGGCGGACGATTATGGACTGCTTAGGGAGCTTAGCAATATAGATAAGAAGTTTATGGCAGGAGAGTACGAGGAGATAGTTGAAAGATGCGAGGCACTGGGCAGGGCCAACTCGTTCGGTCACTATCCGTATAATCAGCAGCGCCTTGATAATCTCATATATTCAGTAAAACGAATAAATCACATAGTGGACGGCGAAGAAGCCGAAAAAATGATTATTAATGCCTTGGAAAAAACAATCCCTGCGGATTATTTAAAGGACAATTGCTGTATTTATCTGTTTGCAAATGAAAATCGTATTATTGGGAATATTATACAGAATATGAGAAAAAGTGAGGGAACAGAGGTATGCTTAAAATTGATGGAAAAAATGATAAAGGGCTACAGGGATACTGCTGTAAATGAGGATGTATGTGCAACGAATATTCTATGGCTTAATCGTAAATATGAAAGCTTCACAGCTAATTCCGGTAATTTTGATAAGGCATGTGTGCTCGCAGACAGGGGGATGAGGGAGGTTACAAAACATAATTTTTTAGGTGGGATTTCATCATACTTGTATGAATTAGCATGGAACAAAGCAAAAAAGAGTGAGAAAGATAAAGAGTTAATGAAACTGTTAAAATGTGTGTATACAGCTACTCAAATACGAAGTAATATTGTACTACGACAATTTGCTGATAAGCTATATCATGATTTGTTTGGTGATAATATAGAAGCTGGTATGTAATTAATCATTTACGGAAGATAATCGTCATCATTTATAGTATCGACTTCTAGTATATCCACATTTGAATGTGCAGATATAGAAGCGTCATAGGCAGCAGTATAGTCAATAGGCATGATTCTGACTGAAAAGACAGTTAATAGTGATAATAAAAAGATTCTCATTTCGTGTACACCTCACTTAAAATATTTACATAATAATATCGCAGAATAAGAAAAACAAACACCCCAGATTTGTCTATTTTTTTGTTTGAGAAATAGACAAATCTGGGGTGTTCATTTTCATAAAAGGAAAATTATAATATCAGCAGGGATACAAGTACAGGGGGGATGCAGATTGCTATTACATATTGAATTAAAGGAGGGAAGAATAAATGAGTTAATATTACAATATACGGTGACAGCAAAGCAATGATTATATAAATATTAGAAAATGTTTATGGAGGAGAAAATTAATGGAAACAAAGGTTACACAGATGCACAAGAACATAGGGAAATCAAAGATTATATTTTTATTTTTGGGGTGCTTAATTGTAATGTTATTATGTGCTGATAAAGTAAAGGCGAAAGATTTAGAAAGCGTTGACTACAATAAATATAAACTTATTTATAATGAGAATGGTGAATTGATTTCCGTCTGTGAAGATGAAAAGGTTTTAATTACAATGGAATACAAGGATGGAAAACGTATTTTCAAGCATGGTACTGTGGATGCTGATTTTGTATACGAGGATGGGTACTTAATAAGCGAGAACAGAGACGGAAAAAGCATTACATATATTTATGAACAAAAAAACAATGGAGCAATGGAATGCACTTCGTTTATTTTGGATGGACAACAGTTTAATCTGGATAGGGATAGTTATGGAATGATTATTGGTATATCCGATTCAAATTATAATGAGATAGCCAGATACATTTATTCTGGTATTGAGGTTGTGGCTGTTTTAAAATATGATGAAGGACAGTGGATTACAGAGAATGAACCGGATTTTATTGGTAATTATAATAAAATTCGTCTATATGGAGAATATTTTGATGATGAAACCGGATGGTATTGCACAGGAAGCATATATACTGATGCGGCTGAAGGAGTCGTAGTTGGCTTAGACACTTCATTAAGTGTTGAAAATGTAATAGAACTATATGGTTCAGAGGGAATAATGCTATTGTCTACATACTATGAAGATATAGATTTAGTTGCTCAGGAATGGGCTGATAGTTTGTTTAACAATTCTGGATTTGTTAGAGCAAAAACGAGGAATGAAATAAATTCTATGTCAACAGTTGAGAAAATAGCTAGAGCAATATATGGTGAAAATACAAGTAATACAGTTGATCAGGATGCAATTGCATGGGTTATGCTTAATAGGCATCATAATTGGAAAAAGTCATTTGCAGATTTAATCGTACCTTCACAATTTTACGGTTTAGCATCATCGGAAGGTTTGGGAACAGTATGCAATAGTTTGGGTTGGAAAAATGCGGTATATTTGGCATGTTTGATGTTGACAGACAGCTCGGAAGATGCGTGGAGCCACATTGTGCCTAGACCATATGGAATAAGTGACCAGGTGTATTTTGCTTCAGGTAAAGCCAATATATTAGATAGAGAAAATGCATTTGAGGATGTGGATTCACGTACAAAATATACAGATAGTGAGGGTAATGTCAGTTACATTTATAACATTGCAATGGCAGGAAAAGGATGTTATAATAATGCAGAACAGCTGAAGACGGCTTATAAACAGCTTACTGGTTCAGCAATTTGGTGTAATATTTTCTTTAATAAATATTAGGAGTATTATGAAAAAAACAATTTATTCTATATTATGTGTATGCATTTTTACTATGCAGCTTGCGGGATGCAGTGCAGTGGGGAAAAATACAGATGGGACGTTGCCGGAGAGTGAAGCACGTTCAGAAATTAATGAATCTGATGGGGAAAATGTAACATCACAGATTGAAACGACCGAAAATGAACCCACAGAAACCTCTGCTATAGAGACGGAATCAAAAGGGCAGAGTGAGGACTATGCTGAGATATTCAGAAAGACCTTCTCATACATAGAGGATTATGGACGGTTATCGGGAAGTGAACTTACAGAGGAGTGGTATTTGAAGTATGTCAGGGACAATTATGGTGTGAGTGATGATTGGACACCGGCTGATGTAGTATACCCGTTCTCTGAATATACATCCTGTCGTTATAATTATTATATGGAAAGAGATATAAATGGCGATGGCGAGAATGAGAATATTATATATGGAGCGGATGGAAGCGGTGCTGACAGATGGTCTTATCTGGCCTTTTATGATGCAGGTAAGGGTAGTTGGATGCATTTTATGTCTGATGCTTCATTAGAAGCAGCAGTTGCCAATGAGATACATATGGGTGATGAACAGAAGAAATGGCTTATAAAACAGTTAAAGGAGAAGGAAATTCCTGATGCTGGCATTTCCGGGTTTGAGTATGGGATGACCTATATGTACCCTTCTAATCCTGCGGTTATGGAGGATGGAAGTATCATGGTCGCTTTTTACGGTAACAACGGACATAATGTTGAGGAGAACGATTATATTTCTCTTGAAGCCCTTGTTCAATATAAGTGGTCAGATGAAACGGGGAATTTTGAAATAACTAATTATGCATTGAGTATAGAAAGTGAAGGTGCACTCTGCTATTCGGACGAAGCATTCATGAAAGAAATATACTGATACAGAGGGACGCTCTTCGATGCGGAAGAACCGTCCCTATTTACATTCTTGGGATTATTATGGAGCATATGAAGGGGAGAGAATTTCATGAAAAAAGATTGTATGTTTAAGAAAGTATTTTTTTCGGGTATGGTGTTTGCGGCTGCTTTTGCACTGTCCGGATGTCAGGGAAAAGCAGAGCCAGCATCAACGGTAAGCCAGCCGGCGGGGAATTACATCTATACCCAGCCTGCGGGTACTCCGGGCGTGGAATCGCCGAAGTTTAATGCGGAAGATATCACGGCGGCGGATATTGATTACAGTGATGATATGGAAGATATCGGCAGAA
>CAMAMD010000096.1 GCA_945836785.1 uncultured Clostridium sp. | reverse complement strand
CCTTGAAATGCTGGAGTCAGAGTCCAGTGCCTTACCATTTGGCGATAGCCCATCACGAGAATTTATTATAATAGATGTCTCTTAAAATTGCAAGCACTTTTTTTAAAAAAATTAAATGTTTGACAAACATGTGGAAATGCTATATCATTTCACATGTTATTGACATTTATATGCAGATGTTTGCGTTGCATTTATGTTTATTTTATGAAGATTCGGTTATGCTATTGAAAGCAATCAATTTGCCAGGCAGGTTGGTTACATATGATGGAGGATTAAATATGAGTAACGTTATATATGTGGTACCTTGGGCTATATGCGATACTGATAGTATTTATATAAATAAGGTGAACAGTGATACAGTTGCACCGCCGGAGAAAGGTGCCCAGGTGTGGGACTGGTGTATCAGGGATGTATCATCGTCCCCGGATAAACGAAGTAAGGATGTTTATGCAATCATAGATGTATATAATGGCTATAAGGAAAAGCTGAATGAAAAAGGAATGTCATTTTTTTCTCTGAATAATTCAGTGGATAAGCTCTTGGAATATGGTTTTGTAAAAGCAACGGATTCTGAGAATGAATTTATTCGAAACAGGGTGCTGAAATTGGGTAAGCAGACCGGACGTACAAAAAAAGATAAAAAATAATGACAGGAAAGGGTTGTTGCACTAAATATATATAGCTTAGTGTGACAGCTTTTTTCATTACAGGGTGATATTATGATATTGCCATGCACATCAGAGGTTGATTGTATAGTCAGGGATGAATCATAGAAAGGACGGAATAACATATGAAAATTGGTACATGGAACACATTGAAAGTCATACGTTCCAAGGAACATGGTGTGTATCTGGGGGAGGACAAAGCGGCAACAGCGCAAACGGTTCTTCTTCCGAGAAAACAGGTGCCGGATGGCATAAAAGCAGGTTCGGTTTTAGATGTATTTATATACAGGGATTCCAAGGACAGATTGATTGCAACGACAAATAAGCCATATATTGTTTTGGATGAAATTGGAAAATTAAAGGTGAAGAATGTAACATCTATCGGTGCATTTATGGACTGGGGATTGGAAAAAGATATTTTTCTTCCGTTTAAAGAGCAGACAGCAAGAGTTGAAGAGGGAAAAGAATATTTGGTCAGGATGTATGAGGATAAGTCCGGCCGGCTGTGTGTGTCCATGAAACTATATGGATATTTAAAGCCGATTTCCGGTTATGAGAAAGGGCAGGAATTTACGGGAACCGTTTATGAGTATAAAAAGGGAATGGGAGCTTTTGTTGCAGTTGACAATCAGTATTCAGGGCTGATACATGAAAGCGAGTTATATAGTAAGGTAATGGTTGGTGATGAGGTGCATGGACGCATTATCAATATACGGGAAGATGGTAAGGCTGACCTTGGATTACGGGCACCGGCATATAAACAGATGAATGAAGACAGCGAGATGGTGTACAGCGTCATAAAAAGCTATCAAGGTGTTCTTCCGTTTACGGATAAGGCGGATGCGGACCGTATCAGAAAGGAATTCGGACTGAGTAAAAATGCATTTAAGCGTGCTGTGGGTCATCTTCTGAAAGAGGGTAAGATTAATATTACAGAGGATACGATAGAGCTGACAGACAAGTAAATATATACAAATATGTAACATTAAGGTATTATAATGCTGTAAATGCAGCGGAAAATAATGCACCCGATTCATGGTATACGGGTGCGGAAACAGGAGGAATTTTTATGAAGACAATTATTTCAACACCAAAGGCACCGGCAGCAATTGGACCATATTCTCAGGCTGTGGCAGTGGGAGATATGATTTATACATCTGGAATGATACCGATTATTCCTGAGACGGGAGAGCTGGAAACCGGCGATATCAAGGCTCAGGCAACACAGGCAATCAGCAATCTGATTGCATTGCTTGAAGCAGCGGGATCCAATGCGGAGTCTGTTATAAAAACAACGGTATTTATAAAGAATATGAATGATTTCGCAGCCGTGAATGAAGTGTATGCTTCTTTTTTTAAGGGTGATTGCCCGGCGCGTTCCTGTGTAGAGGTAGCAAGGTTGCCAAAGGATGTACTGATTGAGATTGAGGCCATTGCACTTAAAGCATAATTTTTGGTGAGATGAGCCCTGTGTGGTAATACAAATGAATGATAAGATATTTCTGTTTTTGTGCATCATATATGTTACATATAATGTAATTGTTTTATTTACATACGGTTATGACAAGTATCTGGCGAAAAAGGAAAAGTGGCGTATTTCGGAGAAGCGCCTGATGGGAATGGCGTTTTTTTTCGGAGGACCGGGTGCTTTTCTTGGCATGCAGTTATTTCGGCATAAAACGAAACATTTGCAATTTGAAATTCTCGTTCCGCTCTTTATGATTCTGCAGACGGGAATGTGGGTAATCGCGGCAAAAATCGTGCTGTGACATGTTAATTGTACTCCATGGACAAGTTTTTTCTTGCATAATTGTACATGCGTGGTAAAATGAATTTATATATGTTGATAAATCCAGAGAAAGGGAGTATGGAAGATGAGTAAAAATATTGACTGGTCAAATCTTGGTTTTGGTTATATTCAGACAGATAAGAGATTTGTATCCAATTATAAGAATGGTGCATGGGATGAGGGCGTTCTGACAGATGACGCAACCGTTACCATAAGTGAATGTGCATGTGTATTGCAGTACGCACAGACCTGTTTCGAGGGCTTGAAAGCATATACAACAGAGGATGGTCACATTGTATGTTTTCGTCCGGACCTGAATGCACAGAGAATGGCAGATACATGCAAGAGATTGGAGATGCCTGTATATCCTGAGGATAAGTGGGTAGATGCAATTGTCAAGGTTGTAGAGGCAAATGCAGATTATGTTCCGCCTTATGGTTCAGGCGCAACGCTTTACATAAGACCATATATGTTTGGTAGCAATGCCGTTATCGGCGTTAAGCCGGCTGAAGAGTATCAGTTCAGAGTATTCTGTACACCGGTTGGTCCGTATTTTAAGGGCGGTGCAAAGCCGATTGTAATCAGAGTATCTGATTTTGATCGTGCAGCTCCTCACGGAACAGGACATATCAAGGCAGGTCTTAACTATGCAATGAGTCTGCATGCAATCGTAGATGCACACAATGAGGGATTTGCAGAGAATATGTATCTGGATGCTGCTACGCGTACGAAGGTCGAGGAGACCGGTGGTGCAAACTTTATCTTTATCACAAAGGATGGAAAGCTTGTTACACCAAAATCTGACAGTATTCTTCCGTCTATCACCCGCCGTTCGATAATGGTTGTGGCAGAAAAATATCTTGGTATGACAGTAGAGCACAGAGAGGTATATTTTGATGAGGTGAAGGACTTTGCAGAGTGCGGTTTGTGTGGTACTGCAGCAGTTATCTCGCCTGTCGGTAAGATTGTAGATCATGGAAAGGAAATCTGCTTGCCAAGCGGAATGGACGAGATGGGCCCTGTTACAAAGAAGCTGTATGATACATTAACAGGTATTCAGATGGGACGTATTGAAGCTCCGGAAGGCTGGATTAAAGTGATAAAATAAACAGAATGAAGATATTGACGATTACAATTCCGTGCTATAATTCACAGAATTATATGAGAAAATGCATTGAAAGTGCATTGGCTGGGGGAGAGGATGTAGAGATTCTTATCGTAGATGACGGCTCTACAGATGACACAGCCGCAATTGCCGATGAATATGAAGAAAAGTATCCGGGGATCGTGAAAGCACTTCATAAGGAAAACGGTGGACATGGAGATGCCGTAAATTGCGGAATGGCACATGCAACTGGCATGTATTTTAAAGTGGTTGACAGTGATGACTGGCTGGACGCAGAGGCGTACAAAAAGGTATTGAAGATATTAAAAAAGGTTGTGGAAGAGGGGCACGAGCTCGATTTACTTCTGTCCAACTATATATATGATAAGGTGGACAGAAGATGGAAGCGTGTTATGCGTTATCGACATGCACTTCCGGCAAACCGTATTATCAGCTGGGATACCTGTAGAATACATTTTAATAAATTTCAGTATGTGCTAATGCATTCCGTGATTTATCGGACAGAACTGCTCAGGGAGTGTGGACTTGAGCTGCCAAAACATACTTTTTATGTAGATAACATCTTTTTGTTCAAACCGATGATTCACGTTAAAAAATTGATGTATGTCAATGCCGATTTGTACCATTACTATATTGGTCGAGAGGGACAGTCGGTAAATGAGCAGACAATGATCAGACGGATAGATCAGCAGATTGCGGTTAACAAAACCTTGATAGAGTTTTTCAGTACACACAAACCGGAAAACAGGCAAATGTACAAATTTTTGCTGCAATATCTGGATATGATGATGTGTGTCGCATCGGTTATGTGTATCGTTTCTAAAGATAAGGACCTGCTGAATAAGAAAAAAGAACTTTGGGAATTCCTCAAAACAACAGATAAAAAGTTGTACCGTCAGCTTCGCACGACGATATTTGGCGTGGGGATGAATCTTCCGGGAAAGGTAGGAAGAAGTATCTCAGCAGGTGGGTATCACATCATGCAAAAACTTTTTGGATTTAATTAGTGAGATAGAAAAGAATCCGGCTTTGCAATACACAAAGTGTAAATTGCAGAGCCGGATTCTTTTTGCTGTGCTTAATGTGCTTGTTCTTTCTTTGAACCCCAATTTGGAACATACACAATCAGATACATGATGGCTGCAAGTGCAAATCCCCCGATTACATCTGCCACAGAATGTTGTTTCAGAAAAACAGTTGAAAGGATTATAAGTACAGACAGGATTGCTGCGGAAAGTTTAATTATTTTGTGACCTTGCATGCCCTTACTTTTCATTAAGGCAATGAAACAACCCAGTGTATTAAATACATGTATACTCGGAAAAACATTGGTGCTGGTATCGGTCTGGCGTAACATACGAACCAGATCTGCACAAATGTTATTGCGGTAGGATATATCCTGACGCAGATTTAGTCCGTTTGACCATATCGTGCAGATAATCAGGAATATCGTCATACCGATAAAAAGGAAAGCACATGCCTGATAGTATTCGCGTCTGGAATAGAAAAACTCGTATATCATAACTGCAGGAACAAATAAGAACCAGAGAAAATATGGAATTATAAAATATTCACAGAATGGAATATGGTCATCTATCGACATATGTATCACATGAAAATCAGTTGTGACATGTT
>CAMAMD010000095.1 GCA_945836785.1 uncultured Clostridium sp. | reverse complement strand
GTTGCCTTTCCTGCAGGTATCTGTAATTTAATGTATCCTTCTACTTTTTTCGCCATTATAGCGTACCTCCTAAAAATATTGTGGTATAACGGGGGATACCCTTCCACTAACTTTCCACGATTTCATTTTCAACCGTGAACTTACTTAACTTAAATTTTCTGAATATCAGCAAATCCGATTTCAACCGATGTTGCACGACCAAAGATATCCACCTCAATGGTAACCGTCTGCTTACCTTCGTTGATTGATTTAATTTCTCCGCTGTTACCTTCCCATGCTCCGGTCACAACTTTAATCATATCTCCTACTTTTACGTCGATCTGAATTTCATTTACATTAATACCTAATGTTCTCATTTCGCTCTCGGTAAGAGGAACCGGTTTTGACTCCGGACCAACAAATCCTGTAACACCTCTTGTATTACGAACAATATACCATGTAACATCATTCATATACATATTCAACAGTACATAACCCGGAAAAAGCTTTCTTGAAACGGTTTTCTTCACTCCGTTCTTAACCTCAACCACGTCCTGTACAGGAACGGCCACTTCAAGGATCTGATCCTGAAGTTTTCTGTTTTCAATCGTTTTTTCGATATCATTTTTTACTTTGTTCTCATAACCTGAGTAGGTATGTGCCACATACCATCTTGCCTCGGTGCTGCTGTCGACTTTCTCGCCCCCGGCTGACTGGTTTGTAGCATTTGTTTCTACTTCTGACATACATTCACCTACCTAACCAATTATATAAGACAAGCCAATCTGCAATAACCAATCAACTCCGGCAATTAAGAATCCTAATAATACGGCTACAATAATTACCACTATTGACTGTCTGATCAGAGATGCCTTTGTCGGCCATACAATTTTACCGAACTCGGCTTTTAACTCCTGAAACCAGCTTCTCTTCAGAGCAGGTGATGATGTCTCACTGTTTTTTGACATATACTTACTCCCTTTCGTATGTCCCGGCCTTCTCTTCCGCGACATACCACCTACAACATACCGCAAACCGTTTCACAGTTTGCTCTTAAATCACGTAGTTGCCTTTTACTTTGTTTCCTTATGCATCGTATGCGCCTTACAGAACTTACAATATTTCTTTGTTTCCATTCTGTCCGGATGTGTTTTCTTATCCTTTGTCATATTGTAATTACGCTGTTTACAATCCTGACATGCCAATGTTATTTTAACACGCACAACCTTCCACCTCCATTTTTATTTTACTGATTTTAAGGCATAAAAAAAAGACCTTCTTCCATCGCAAGGTATAGAATATCAAATGAACCATGTAAAGTCAAGTCTAAAAGTAATTTTTTTGCATATATATGAAGCAAAAAAGGCAATTCCAAATATAGACATCAAAAGAAATATATACTATAATTGTGTTAACTATATTCTTATATTTTACACTTGATTCAGGAAAGGAGGATTTTTATGCGTATTGATTCAAATATATACAATCATTTAAGCGCTAATCTTGTCCCAAAAAAGCGCAATACAACCCATAAATCCTCCGAGCTCAAGGAAGTTTATACCAGCATGGCACGATACAACAAAAATGCACCATTATATCTGTTGTCTCTGTCTGAGTCAAAGCAGGAATATATGATTAATATTAAGGAAGCTGCGCTGACACTTCGTGACGTAGCAGAAAATTTTGCTGACACAAACAGCATTCTTTATTCAAAAAAAATGCTGCATTCAGATAATGACGCTGTCGTTTCTGGTGCCTTTCGTTCACAGGATTATTCTTCTCTGCCTAAAGAGCTGAATATTACATTAAATTCACTTGCTACCGAACAGATAAACACTGGTAATTACATACATTCCGACCAATTGAGCATCAAACCCGGCAGCCATAATTTTAGTTTGGATACCGTTGCTGCCAGCTCCCGGTTTTCCATCTCCGTATCTTCCGAGGATACAAACCTTGATGTCCAGGAAAAAATCATGCAATATATCAACAATCGTAATCTGGGAGTTTCTGCCTCCATTATAAAGGAAGGAAACGAAAGTGCTCTTATGCTGTCTTCAACCGAGACAGGGATTCCTGGTACAGATGACGGTTTACATTTTACGGTTCAAAACGAGGGAACAAACGAAAATATTGTAGGTATTCTCGGCATAAACCAAATCAGCACATATCCTTCCAATTCAGAATTTTATATAAATGAAGAGCAGCATAGTTCAACATCAAACCACATCTCTATCAATCAGGTTATTGAACTGGATTTTCATGCCCCATCAAATAATCCGGTCACCATCACATTTGTACCTGATACAGCATCTGCCATGAACCAAATTGATCTATTTGTAGATGCCTACAACAGTCTTGTAAATTTATCTGATACCGAAAGAGAAACAAATATCGGTGGAAGGAATCTGTTTCATGATATCTCAGGTATTGTAAGCAATCATAAAAACGAGCTGGAAGCCTCCGGTTTATTTATCGATGATAACAACCGTATCGTAAAAGATGAAGCTCTATTGGTACAGAGTGTTACCAGCGGTGAATTTGCTGAGCTTTTTAATGATATATCTTCTTTCAAAGATGACATAGAATATGCCACACAACGACTCACCTTAGATCCGATGGCTTATATAAATAAATTAATGGTAACCTATCCCGACACCCGCAATAAATTCGGAGCATCATACACGCAGTCTCTGTACAGCGGTCTTATGTATAATAACTATGCCTAGAATCACGCCGTGCTAGTGCATATTCCATCCCTCTGCCAGATCCGTTCCCGTCTCCCGGGCGAACTCTGTCATTATTTTATCGGGATTTTCTTTCAGCTCCAGCATAGTCCGGAATGTATTTAAAATCAATTTGTCTTTATCATATCGATTCGCACTGTCTGCCCGATCCATATGTGCTTTAAAGTGGTCCATCTGCCATACCAATATATCCGCTACCGTGTAATTTTTTACGCTGTATCTGCACAAAAATTCCTGATTGTCATAGTAATATGCATACTCCTGCAGAATCTCCGGCGACTTGCACAAAGATTCCCAAAATTCTTCTGCCGCCTGTATACTTTCTCCCGCACAGTCAAACAACCGCAATGTCCACTCATGTAATATGTTTAATGCAACTTCCAGTTGTTCATTCTTCTCCAAACTCATGCTCCGTGTACCCCCTTTAATAACTCAATTTCCTGCTTTGACAATGCCCTGTACGCACCGCATGCCAGATTCTCATCCAATGTAATCGGCCCCATGGACAACCGTTTCAGATATAAAACCCCCATACCTACCGCCTGAAACATCCTTTTAATCTGATGATATCGTCCCTCAGTAATCACAATCTCAACACTGCTTACAGGAACACTATCACCCAAATCATCCCGTTTTTCTTTCACAAAGGAGATAAGCCTCAGCTGTGCCGGTGCCGTCAATTCCTCATCTCCAATATCAAGTCCTTCTTCAAATTTTTTTATTATCTCCCCGGTTACTTCTCCAGAAACCTCTGCGTAATACATTTTGTCCACATGCTTACCTGGAGCTAAAAGATTATTCGCCAGTTTTCCATCGTTCGTGATAAGCAACAGCCCCTCCGTATCTTTATCCAACCGCCCTACAGGAAACAAATCACGCCTTTTCTCTTCTCCAATCAAGTCCAGCACCGTTTTATTTTGTCCATCTGTTCTCGCCGATACCACGCCGGCCGGTTTATGCAGCATAAAGTATTGATATTCCATAAAGGACAGGACACGTCCGTCTACTGCTACCTGATCACAATCCGTATTCACTTTACAATCCGCCTGTTTTATAACAGTCCCGTTTATGGTCACATTTCCCCGTCTTACCATCTGCTTTACCTGGCTTCTGGTTCCCTGACCGGTATCTGCCAAATACCGGTCCAATCTTATTATGGCCATATCATGTCCTCCTGCTGTTTTCATTTACCTTATACGTCAGAAAGTCCACAGGACACCTGTGGACTTTCCTCATTCTTATATACAATCCTCTTGGGTAGAATTGTCATTATATCATTGATTACGTTTTGCCATCCTAAAACAGGCTGTCAAACATATTTCCAACAGATACATTATTCACTGCCTGTGCAGAATATAAACCGTCTGACATATTTTGACCAACAGATTCAGTGCTATAAACCTGTAACATCTTCATTTGAATATTCTTGCCAAAAGACACGCTACCGGTAAATAAAGACTCTACATCAGCGATATCTGCAGTCGCAAATGCATTTTCATCCAGCGAAAGAGTATTATCCTCTCCGATAGAAATTCCGACTCTACTTAATGCACGATTATATACTGCTGTCTGATCCGTCATTTTCACACCTGCCTGTACCGTGACAGACTGTTTTGATGATGCAGCCGACTTAACCAATGCATTATAATCACCGACAAACGTTTTCAGATTATCCAAAACAGTTTTTCTGTCATAGTTGCTTATCTTATTACCATCCGCATCTGTACCATCAACTTTTTGATACAAATTGCTATCCATAAGCTTTCCCACAGAATTAACCGCTGTATTAGCCGCCTGCATCGTTGCCGTCATCGTATTACGCTTTGATGCTCCCTCCGGTTTTACGGTGGTATTACTTTCTTTCAGCTTTTCCGAAACATTATTGGCAACAGACTTGCTGTCCGACGACTGCCCCGCATAATATTTTTTTGCCATTTTCAGATAACTGCCATTCCTGATTGCGTAATAATCCCCCAACATACTTGACACCCCTGACGACTGATTTGTCCCGAGGCTGCTGAATATACTGTTTATAGTATTACTGGCATAGTTACCTGCATTAAAAAAACTGCTCATTTACATCACTCCCTGATTTACCCTGTAAAACATTGCGGACTTCCCTGTCCTTATTATTTATGTATCCTCTTCATTTCGATATATAAAATAATTATACATCATTTTTGTTCGTTTGTGAATGGGGCATTTGTGCATTTTATTGATTATTACGCAAATAAATCGAAACATCGCCATATAAGCCGTCCGCACCACTGATATCCTTTGACCAAAGCTGCGTACATCCCTCATCCGTATATACAGTGTATTGATACAGCTCCAAAACAACCGGATATTGCGTCGGAGCCAGAAAAACATTATCATACCCAGCTCCTTCCGGATAATGGACCTGTATCATACGCGTTTGCACTTCACCGTTTAATATAGCCAAAATTTCATCAGGTGTATTGTACACTGCACCTCTTGTCACCCATGTATAAAACAATTTTTCTCCTGACGCATCATAACAATATATTTCGTCAACAAGCAGATTATCATCGACGTAATATTTACAAGTATACAATTCTTCTGTAT
>CAMAMD010000094.1 GCA_945836785.1 uncultured Clostridium sp. | reverse complement strand
GGTGGGGGAACACCGCCACAGGGAGATGCAGGTGTCTCCATAAGCATTAATAACGGAGAAAACGGTATGGTAAGCTATAAAATTGGAAATGGAAACTGGCAGGAAATTGCCGCTTCCCCATATAGCCTCAGACCGGGATTTGAATTGAATGGTGTGACAACTGGAACACTTATCTATCTCAAGGCTGTTCCAAATCAGAATCAGGCATTTGATACACAGGCTGGACAGAATAATAACAGATATGATGCAACAGATCATGCAATTGATACAGCCGCACTGCAGGCAGGTACATATTCATTCGCATATGATACGTCAAAATTATATAATGTAACGATTTCTTTTGAGGGAAGTGGTGGAGGCCCGATTAATCCGCCGCCGGCAGCGTTTCCGGATAATGTAACACTGAATTTCGGTTCCCTTGATATGACAAAGATAGGTGGTATATTCCTGAACGGCTCGAATCTGAGAGGAATGGTTTCAAATGGTTCCTGTACGGGAAGCGGTTATGGTTCAGCCAATCCGCGTGAAACGAATGAGATTAAAATTCAGCCGGAATGGGGATATGGGATTGAATCCATAACGATTAATGGTACGAGCTATAATGATAAAGATGGTGAGATGGTTGTCGCAACTGTACCGGCGGCTGACAGATATGATATAAGTGTTAATTTTGCTGCTAGCAGTGATGATGTAACTATAACCTGGGCATATGATTTGGCAAAATTCTGGGGAGATAATTATAATCCGGCGGATGCGAGCCAGGCAGAGGTTCTGGTGGAGCATGGTAAGGTTGAAGTTGTTTCAATCACACGTGCCGGTACAACTATATATGATGCGACGGCACCAAATAACGATGTTCGCATAGACAGCAATGGTGGATGGGTAGCAATCAAAAAAGGTGATGATGTTGTTCTCAAGCTCACACCGGATTACGGTTACCAGTTAAAGAGTGTCACAATCAATGATAAGACGCTGACACCGAAAGAGAATGTCAGCACATTTGAACTGAAAAATATACAGGGTAATCTCCATTTTAGTGGCGTATTTGTAAAATCAGCGGATATCGTTTCCACAGCAAAGAGTGATGTGGTATCAACAGCGAGCATTGCAAATGGTTCAAATGCAGCACCGAGCGGTAATTTACGACTTACTGTAGCGGATAATGCAGCATATGATACAACCGCAGCAGAGAAGCTGGTGACAGGCGCAGAATCTGCACAGGCAATTGATTTAACATTGGATCAGGTTGTAAGCAAGGGAAATGGAAGTAACTGGGAGAATAATATTACAGAGTTCACAAATCCGATTACCTTAAATCTTGACATTGACAATTACGATTCTAATTATGAGTACACGGTTGTACGTAATCATAACGGAACATTAACCGAGCTTGAAACAAGCGTATCGGACGGAACACTTTCCTTTGAAACGAATCAGTTCTCCACATATGTGATTGTTAAGAAACCGAAAACAGCTTCATCTTCAACACAAAGTAATACAAATAAAACAACACAGACGGGATCACCGAAGACTGGGGACGAGGAAGTGCCGGTTGTATGGATGTTCGCAATGGTACTGAGCGGTGGAGGATTCATCTACCTGAGTACGAAGAAGAGAAAATTGGATAAATAATACAAGTGTATAATACAGAAATTCATTTCTGTGAAGTTAAAACGGATGGCAAGTGTGTGTGCCATCCGTTTTTTGGCTTCAATATGGGGAAATTTAAAAATTAATCATAGGCATAATTTGGAAATCGAGATATAATAAGGGCAGATGAGAACGTCAGGAGGAGAGACTCGTGGAAAAACGTCAGGAAAAAATCGAAGAGAAAAAACAGGAATTCGAGGAAAAGAAACAGGAGTTTGAAGTAAAAAAACAGGAATTTGAGGAGAAGAAACAAGAATTTGAAGAAAAAAAGCAGGAGGCCATTGAGCGTGCAGAGAAAAAGAAGCATCGTGTAAAAGCGTATTTTGCCAGTATATTCAGCATACGTGACAATATGATGTCCTATGAGGAAATTGATGCGATGATGCGTGAGCAGACGGTGATTCACGGTGCGAATATGTGGATTTTAATGCTGGCTATATTAATTGCGTCCATTGGTCTGAATGTGAATTCAACGGCGGTTATCATCGGTGCCATGCTGATATCTCCTTTGATGAGTGGGATTCTTGCCATGGGATATTCTGTTGCGGTGAGAGATTTGGAATTACTGCGTCGTGCACTGGTTCGGTTTGCAACGCAGGTGGCAATCAGCTTGATTACAGCGACAATTTATTTCACCTTGTCTCCGATGACCGCACCGACGGCCGAGATGATTGCGAGGACAACCCCTACATTGTGGGATGTGTTGATTGCTTTGTTTGGTGGATTGGCAGGTATGATTGGGCATACAAGAACAAAACATTCCAACGTTATTCCGGGGGTGGCAATCGCAACAGCACTTATGCCACCGCTTTGTACTGCCGGTTATGGTATTGCGACGGGACAGTTCAATTTTTTCCTTGGGGCATTTTACCTGTTTGTAATTAATACTTTATTTATTGCAATTTCAACCAGTATTATTACCCTGATTCTGCGTGTGCCGTATCATAGAAGCATCACTCAGAAACAACAGAGGCGTGTTAACGGCATTATTATTGTGATTGTGGTAATTACTGTTATTCCAAGCTGTTACATTGGTGCAAAGACTGTCCATGATTCTTACATTGAGACGAGTGTGAATAATTATCTGGAAAACGAGTTTACATTTCCTGACACACAGGTGGTGAAAACGGACGTAGATAATGACAGAAAGATGATTTCCGTGTCACTAATTGGTACAACATTGTCAAGTGATGTGATTGATATGTTGGAAAAGCAGCTTGCTGTTTATAATCTGAATGATTACACACTACATGTGACGCAGAATGTCATACAGGATGGGGAGAGCAGTGATAAAGTCACAATCGTGGTACAGGAGAATACTATTGCAGAATTGAAAAATCAGATTTCAGAGCAGGAAAATACTATAGAGACAATGCAGGATAAAATAGACGGGTATCAGGAGAGTGAGGAGCAGTATCAGGAAATTCGGACACTTGCAGCAGATGCGGAGCTGGTATATCCACATGTAAAGGATTGTCATGTCGGAATTGTGTTTGATGGACAGAAAGAGGTTGTCGTGTTGATAGCGTCAGCGGAGGAACCTTTGGAGGAATATGAAGAAAATTCTATTCGGAGCTGGTTGCGTACGGAAAGTGGTATTGACCAGGCGGAGGTTTATGTTACTGTTGTACCGCCGGAAGAGGAGGAATAAGTAGGAGGAGCCGATGGGTGGCTCCTCTTTTATCATATGAATCTTATGGTTAAATCCAATTAAAAACTGGAAGATTGATATAAGAATGATGTAATAATTACTATGGTTGCGATTCATATGATATGGATATTATATACTAATACAATAAACATTTCAATTATTTTTCATCGTCAAAAAAACCCAAAAATCAATTTGTGCGGAGAACATAGAGTGTATTAAGAAAAGGCTTTCTTGTGTCAGTTCTGAAAGTATGGTAATATGTCAGCAGGAAGGTGCTGAAAGCATTATGCAGAGACTTGGTTTTGTAGGCACATTTCGTATGAAGAGATACAGATTGGAAAGAGAAAAAGCAATATGAATGATGTATTTTATTTTAGTAAAATTCGTGTGAGTATAGCGAAGGAAAATCAGATTATGGTACAAGGATTTTGTACAGAAGATTTGATGGATGGGATGCAGGTGGAGGCAGTTTTGCGGGATGGAAAAGAAAATTGTCGATTGGCTACTGCCTGGTTTTTGTCGAAAAATCTGATTACGCAGAAAACATATATCAAGAATAAAGAAATTAATTCCAATGTTACATTTGCGGTCGATATACCGGGCACTATTTCTGACAGTGCTGGGTTTAGGATTGACATTATCCCGAAAGAAGAGAATGGAACAGGAAAACGGCAAACATTGTATAAATGCAAAGGCTCTAATATCAGAAAAGCTATGAGCGAAGTCAATGCTTATATTGAGAGTGTGGCTACTGACGGAACGCACTGGATTATAAAAGGATGGGCTGCGGACAGAGAGGAAATTCACTTTGAATTGACAGGAATGGATGGAACTTCTCTTCAATCTGCACTTACAGTGGATTGGTATATGCGCTCCGATGTGACAGTAGAGCTTGCGGAATGTGAAGAACCGCAGATGGCAGGATTTGTAGTCAAGATGGAGATGAAGCAGAAGAAAATGCAGTTGTGCCTGCAGGCGGGCAATCGAACCTGTGTCTATAAAATCGGTGGAATGACCGGACTCGGTAGTACATCTGCACTTGGGAAAATAAAAAATTATGTTACAAAGACGGTTGACAGTCTGAGAGATTATGGCTTGAAAATGACGATTGACCGGGCAAAACGCCTGATACAGCGTGTGACGCGGAAAGAGGTAAAAAATTACGCAAAATGGATAAAAAAGAAAATGCCGTCTGGGCGAGAGCTGGCAGAACAGAGACGGACAGCGTTTGCATACAGACCTTTGTTCAGTATTCTTGTTCCGATGTATGAGACAGAGGAAATATATTTGAAAGAGCTGGTACATTCGGTTCAGGCGCAGACTTATTCAAATTGGGAGCTTTGTTTGTCTGACGGAAGTAAGGATAGCAGCCGATTGCGGAAAATTGTCGGAGAAATGTCGGAGAAGGATAGTAGAATTAAATATGTGGCTGATGCGGTGGGACCGCTCGGTATATCGGACAATACAAATCAGGCACTCTCTGTTGCAGAGGGAGACTATATCGTGCTTGGAGATCATGATGATGTGTTTACACCTGATGCTCTATATGAGTGCGTGAAAGTATTGAATGAGAGAAAGGTGGATGTCATCTATTCGGACGAGGACAAAATTGATGCGAAGGGAACCACTTTTTTTGAACCGAATTTCAAACCGGATTTTAATATTGATTTATTGAGGAGCAACAATTATATATGTCATATGTTTGTGGCTGCGAAACGGCTTGTTGACATGGTGGGCGGATTTAATAAGGATTATGATGGTTCGCAGGATTATGATTTTATATTCCGTTGCGTGGAGCGGGCAAATGCCGTGTATCATATTCCGAAGGTTTTATACAGATGGCGTTCACATATCGGTTCGACGGCAGAGAATCCGGAATCAAAACTGTACGCATTTGAGGCGGGAAAACGGGCGATAGAAGCTCATTATAAGCGTCTGGGACTGGATGCAACAGTGGAGCATGGAGATGATTGGGGTTTTTATAAGACGACCTATGCTATACATGGAAATCCGCTTTTGTCTATTGTTATTCCGAATAAGGATCATATTGCTGATTTAAAGAAATGTATGGATGCAATTGATAAGAAATCAGTATATCGTAATTATGAATATGTAATTGTAGAGAATAACAGTGAACATGATGAG
>CAMAMD010000093.1 GCA_945836785.1 uncultured Clostridium sp. | reverse complement strand
CACAGTCAGCTTCAAACATCAATTTTGACAATTTACTGACTGTGGAAACGGACAAGCTCAATCAGCAGACTGTCACCTACAATTTAGATGACATATTTAAGGAAGCGGCGGAAAAATATAATGTGTCCTATGATTTACTCAAGGCGATTGCCTACAACGAATCACGGTTTCAGGTAAATGCAACCTCTTCTGTAGGTGCGATGGGCATCATGCAGCTTATGCCATCCACAGTTTCCGCAATGGGTGTTCAGGATGCCTATGATCCTTACCAGAATATCATGGGAGGTGCAAAACTGCTCTCCACTTTGTCTGACATGTATGACGGGAACCTGTCTCTTATGATTGCAGCTTACAACGCCGGTTCAGGAAATGTGGCAAAGTATGGTGGTATACCTCCGTTTCAGGAAACACAAAACTATGTAGCCAAGGTTTTATCCACCCTGCAATCAGGTATAGATATATCCGGAACAACCGTCACAGCTGGAACAAACATAGCAGGCACAAGCTATTTTAACCAGACAGGTAATCTAAACGCACTATATAATTCCATAGACCGTGATACCGCACTGTCATATCAGGAATACCAGTTACTCATGACCTACTTTGATACCATGATGGATATCATTTCCAATATTGGAGAGACAGACAGCAGCAACAATTCCGATGATGATTCTCTGGCTGACCTATTTAAGCTCGGAACGCAAAGTGCGACAAACAGCTTAACATCTGCCGGAAATACGACAAACACCGGAACGATATCCGACATGATTAATCTCCTAAATAACTCTGACCAGGCTGATACAAGTGAAATCCGCAGTATACTGGCAAGCAGCATCACCTACAACCGAAGCAACATAGATCTATAAAATAACCGAAAATCCGTGTACAATACATATAAACCGCCTACGTCATGGTATTTGTGATGTGGGCGGTTTTGTTATCTTCTTACTATTTTAAGCAAATGTATTATCGGCAATGGGATGTTTTTTCGCAACTTTACGGATTCGGAATAACTGATTTGCTTTGTATTTTCGATATTTTATTATGTGCCGCTCCAAGAAACTCGCAATACACTTTATATTGGCGGGATATGATACCGGATTTGCGCAGACAATAAGGTTGCTTAGAATATCGACATCCGGGATGAACGATGTGATGTGCCGCGGAAAGTTGTTTGAGCATAGCGAGTTTCTTGGAGCGGCACATAATAAAACATCGCAAATCCCGGATGTCAGATATTCTTAGCGACCGTAAAATTGCAAGCAAATCCGGTATCATATCCCGCCAATATAAAGTGTATCACTCAAACATCTTTCCGCGGCACACATTATCGAAAATACAAAGCAAAAGTTATTCATCGAATCCTGATTGTCTTCAAAAACATCCCATTGCCGATAATATATTTGCTTAAAATATTATATACATCAAAAAAACCGCCCACATCACAAATACCATGACGTAGGCGGTTTATATGTATTATTCACGGATTTAATTATCTTTGTTCATCCTTGAGTTTTGTCAGGACAGCGATGCTGACTCCTGCAAACAGGAAAGTCACACCGAATAAAAGTCCCCAGCATTTTGCTACATGTCCTTTTTCACGGACAAACATAGCATCTTCCTCTTCCTCTTCTTCGGTTTCCTCTTCTTCCTCGACTTCAACCTCAACCGGCTCCGATACATACTCATCAAAGCTTTGCGGATCATTTGCATATACAGAATAATATTCTATCGTATCCTGCAGCTCATTGATTGTCTCGTCATAAGCATCCTGCATTGAGGCAATCATTTCATTGCAATCGGCAATAAGTTCATCCTGCTTCTCTTGTGCCTCTTCCTCAGCTTTCCTTGCATCCTCCTCACCTACAGGCTCAAGGTCATTTAAGCTGTTGGTACTTCCAAGTGCCTCCATTGACCAACGGCTGAACGTGAGATAAGATATCTTCTCCGTTGCCCCATTTAAGCTGAACAGGATTCCTGAGAACAACAACTGTATGATCAATACAAATGGTGCGATTGACATCGCTCTGTCACCATTTTTCGAGCACGCGGATATCAGCAAACCAAATCCTGCTGATACATAAATGGTCACAAATATCGTTACCATCATCTCAAAGACAGCATTTCCGAATATTACACCATCACACTTCGGTGCACCTTTCACAGCTACAAATACCGCCACCATGATAACCGACTGGACAATTGCTACCATGGCCTGCACGACGTATTTAGACAACATGTAAAGTGGCAGCTTCAGGTTCGCCATATATTCTCGTTTTAGTATGACTCGCTCTTTGTATATTTCCTGAATCGTATTAAATAATCCCATCCAGATACCGGCACTCATCAATGCGAACAAGATAGAACGCGTCTCAAACATCTTGTCATAGATGCCTTTCTCTGCCACAAGTGCCAGGAGGAGTCCAATCAAAATCGGCTGAATAAAAATCATAGCCAGTCGTTCCATATCATTCTTTATCAAAGTCAGATATCTTCTAATCAAAACAGATAACTGATTTATATTGCTGACATGTTTTGGTTTAATTTCTTTTCCGGTATTCGTTCCGCTTTCTGCGTTCTGCTTATTGATACCGGATGCCTTGAAGCGAGCCTCCCATGATTTGGTATCTGCCGTAATCATATCGTAAACCTGTACAATATCGTCGGTCTGGAAGAAATCCTTTATACCCTCCGGTTTACCGCAATAACACAGTTTTCCGCCATATCCCATTATAATGACTTTATCACAAAGATGCAGGTTATTCGTCGTATGGGTAACCATGATAATGGTTTTCTCCTGCTCCTTTGACAAACGGCTTAACGTATGCATCAGATGCTGTTCGGTTCCCGGGTCAAGACCTGATGTCGGCTCATCCAGGAAGAATAATCCCGGGTTAGCCAAAAGCTCTACCGCTATACTGGCACGCTTTTTCTGTCCTCCCGACAACCTCCTGATATATGTGTCCTGATGTTCCAAAAGCTCTACCATCTCAAGCACATCATGAATACGGGCATCAATTTCTTCCTTTGTCGTATCCTCCGGCATTTTAAGCTTAGCAGTATAATAAAGCATTTTCTTCAAAGTGATATTTTCATATATAATATCCTGCTGTGGAACAAATCCTATGATATTTTTCAGTGTCTGGAAATTTTCCCGCAAATTGATACCATTACAATATACATCACCTGTCACATCCGTATCAAAACCGCTCATTGCAGTCATCAACGTAGTTTTACCGGCTCCGGAACCACCTATGATTGCAACAAACTCATTTGCCCCGATACTGCAGTCCACCTGATCCAAAATAGTCTTTTTGCCGTTTTTGGCGTCAACTACTTTGTTCAGCCTTCTGACATCCAACGCAATACCTTCCGGATTCACCTTGTAAAACAACTGGTTTCCGTTATAGATAAATGTTGTATTTAATATTGTAAATATATCCTTATTTGTTAATCTGTATGGTCTGTCTATGCGAATACCGTTCACAAAAACACCATTTGCAGATTTATTATCAAATACATAGGCTTCCCCATTCATGCACCTGACTCCGGCATGCAGACGGGATACAGCCACGTTCTTTAATTTAATATCGCAGTTTGCGGCACGACCGATACTATTATCACCATCATGTAGCTGGAACGATTTCCATTTTCCGTTTGTGGAATGGCTGTCATACAACATAAGCACAGGCTCACAGCCTGCCATGGATCTGGTTGTTCCCAGACGGATGATCATATCATTACCGTCCCCGCCATAGTACTGCCCCGACTGAATCTGGGAAAACTGCTGGCCGTATGCCACATAGGTACCGTTGGAACTATTATTATCCTTAATATAAAACAGTCCCTGATTGATACATATCTCACCGTGATGGCCGGATACAATCTCCGAATCTATCACGATACTGTTATCCTTCGCACGCCCAAAAGTATATACGGCCTCTGAATATGTAGATATATCCAGTTCATGAATACCGCTGTTATCCACTATAACAAGCGTACTTTTTTTTGCACCCTTATTCTGCAATTGCTCCAACATGGACGGATCAAAATAAACGGTGCTTTCTCCCATATTATTTTCCATCTTCTCCTCCAACTCCCTGAACGATATCCGAATCATGTCTGTCAAACATAACATAAAACTCGAATATGTTCATTTTTATCATTATATAAGGAAAGGGCTGCCATGCTATCATGCATAGCAGTCCCTTTTCTGATTATTCTATATACTAACCTCTCTTCAGGAAATCCGGTATCTTGATTCCGCTTGCCGCATTTGTCTGTGGCTTTACTGTTGCCGGTTTTACCGGGCTCGTCAAATCCATACCTGTAGATGTAACAGGTTTCTTGGCTGTTGTATTCATGAATGAAGGTTTTACCGCACCTGAAGCACCTGTTATTGGCTGTCCCGAATAAGTAGGTGTCTTAAGCGGTGTAACCGACGGGGTCGGTTTTGCAGCCGATGTCGGAATATTTACTGTCGTAGTAGATGTCGCAGTGTTTCCTTCAATACCTGTTGCAATAATGGTAATGCATACATCCTCACCCATAACATCATTATCAACTGTACCGAAAATAATGTTTGCACCGTCACCGGCAACCTCTGTCAGGTATGTAATCGCATCATATGCCTCAACGATACCAATATTGCCGGAGAAGTTTACGATAATATCTGATGCACCTGCAACAGTTGTCTCAAGCAGAGGGCTGTCCATAGCGGACTTGATTGCATCCACAGCCTTATTATCACCGCTGGCACGACCGATACCGATATGAGCAACGCCCTTATCTCTCATAACTGTCTGGATATCTGCAAAGTCGAGGTTGATAAGACCCGGCTTATTAATCAGATCTGTTACACCCTGGACACCCTGCTGAAGAACCTCATCAGCCTTCTTCAAAGCCTCAGGAATGCTTGTACGCTTATCACATATCTGGAGAAGCTTGTCATTCGGAATAACAATCAATGTGTCCACATTTTCTTTCAGCTTTGCAATACCATTTACTGCATTATTCATTCTTGGCTTACCCTCAAATGAGAATGGCTTTGTGACAACACCAACTGTAAGGATTCCAAGATTTCTTGCAATCTCAGCCACAACCGGAGCAGCACCGGTACCAGTACCGCCACCCATACCGCATGTAACAAATACCATATTGGCATCCTTCATGATATCGGTAATCTCTTCTCTGTTCTCCTCAACGGCACTTGCACCAATCTCAGGCTTTGCACCTGCACCAAGCCCCTTTGTAAGCTTCTCACCTATCTGAATCTTCGTTGTTGCTCTGCTCTGTGATAGAATCTGCTTGTCCGTGTTGATTGCTATCAGCTCAACACCCTCAACATTCTCGTCAATCATTCTGTTTACTGCATTGTTACCAGCACCACCTACACCAATCACAAGGATTCTTGCAGGGGTTTTTTCGTCGTTTGATTTTATTTCAAGCAAGGTCTTCTCCTCCTTAATT
>CAMAMD010000092.1 GCA_945836785.1 uncultured Clostridium sp. | reverse complement strand
ATTATTTTCCACATTTTTTTCTATAAGATAATGTGTATCTGCCATCGCCGCAATCTGGGGTAAATGTGTAATACAGATAACCTGATGATTTCTGCTTATAAGTGACATTTTTTCTGCAACTTTCTGAGCAGTTCTTCCACTGATTCCGACATCAATCTCATCAAATAACAAAGTTGGCGTATCATCCTCATAAGCAAGACTGGATTTCAACGCAAGCATCACCCTGGAAAGCTCTCCACCGGATGCCACCTCATAAAGAGGGCGCATGGGTTCTCCCACATTTGTGGATATCATAAAATACGCTTCATCCACACCATTTGCCGTAAAATGTGTGAGCCGTTCAAATTTCATCTCAAGTTCAACTGTCATAAAATTAAGCTCCGTCAAGGATGCTTTTAAAGTATCACACAGCCGTTCAGCCGCCTCTCTCCGCACTTTCGTTAATTCATTACTTGCCAAATCTAATTCATGCTCAATTTCTTTCAGTTCTCTTTCCAAAATATTCCTGTGTTCTTCATAGGAAACAAGCATATTATATTCTTCCTCATAGCGTTCACAGTTATGTATGATCTCATCAATCGTACTGCCATATTTTGATTTTAACAAATTAATCTGATTTAATCTGGTCTCCATCTCTGAAAATGCCTGATCATCAAAAGTCATATCTTCCATATAACGACTTAATTCGCGATTAAAATCATTCAACATACTATCTATATCCTGCAAAATACTATGAGCATCTGTTAATCCAGGGTCAAGCTCAACAATCCTGCCAAACTGCTGCAATGCATGTCCAACCATTTCAGCTGCCGAATGAGGATTCTCATATCCTGTCATCTGATATACTTCATCGGCAATTGTTAAAATATCCTTCGAATTGACTGCTTTTCTGTAAAGTGCCTCCAAGCTCTCATCCTCACCGATTTTCAGATTTGCTGCGTGAATTTCCTTAATCTGATAATCAAGAAAATCCATTTTTTTATTCTTCTCTGCCTCATCCATAGCATCTTCTTCCAATTTTTTTCGCAGAGATGTATAAGACATATACAGTGTTCGTACCCTGTCCTTCTGTTCTTCCACAGCCTTCCCACCAAAATGATCAAGGATTTCCATATGTCTGCCGGCATTGCGCAGATTCTGCTGTTCATGCTGTGCATGCATATCAATCAGAACAGATGCCACCTCACGCAGACGTGCAGTAGTCACTGTACTGTCATTGATTCGATTGATTGTCCTGCCTGAAGGTGACAAACGTCTTGTAATCAAGAGTTCATCCTCAACCGGAATATCCAATTCTTCCAATTGCTTTCTAATGTGTTCCTGTTCAACCGAAAACAACATTTCCACCAAACCATCCTGTGCATCATTTCGCAATATTTCTTTATGAAATTTTCCACCCAGACAGATGCCAAGAGAACCGATAATGATTGATTTACCCGCTCCCGTTTCTCCTGTCAGTATATTTAACCCATCCTCAAAACCGATATCAATCTCATCAATCAGGGCAATATTCTTAATATGCATATTTAGTAACATATTTTATCTCTCCAATAATTGTGTCAGTCATATCTTTGCTTTTAACAGCCAGAAACAGTGTATCATCTCCGGCAATGCATCCTACGATTCCTTCTATATCCAGTTTGTCAAGTGCCGCTCCTACAGCCATTGCCATGCCGGACACAGTTTTCACCACGATAATATTTTCCGCAGTTTCCATTGAAATAATGCAACTTTCCAATACATGTGTGTAAGAACCTGTTTTACCCGGTACACCACCTGAATCTACTATATATTTATGTTTATTTCCATCATAAGTGACTTTTCGTATATTTAACTCACGAATATCCCTTGATATGGTTGCCTGTGTTGTATGGAATCCTTTCTCGGAAAGTAATGCGAGCAATTCATCCTGTGTCTCAACCGCATATTCATTAATAATCTGAATAAGCACCTGTTGTCTGGTCTGCTTCATGCCGTCACCCTCCTATTTTATCCCGCAACACGCTGAAAAAATTCACATCATACATCTTAATGAGCCTGACTGTCCGCAAAGACAACGTCGCAGTTACCATATCTCCTGCTGCGAGCTCCATATTGTTTTCTCCGTCAAAAGATACAATCGCCTCCGTATCCTGTGTCTTGCGTTTTTTTACAATCTCGATACGAATTTTATCAGAGCTGTCAAACACAACGCTTTTTGCCGTTAGAGAATGTGGTGATATCGGTGTCACTACAATTGCCTTAGACTTAGGACTGACAATTGGCCCCCCCGCAGATAGATTGTACCCGGTTGAGCCTGTCGGCGTCGCAACGATAACACCATCTGCCTCATATGTATCCAGCAACTGCTCATTTACATATATATTAAGTCCTATAATCCTTGAAAATCCGGCTCTTGTTATTACAACATCATTGAGTGCATGGTAAACATGATTTTTCACACGTCCCTCAATCATCATACGCTGTTCCAACATAAAATCATCACACAGCAGTCTGTCCAGTGCATGAAACACATTTGATTCCTCAACTTCGGTTAGAAATCCCAATGTTCCCAGATTAATTCCAAGCAAAGGAATCCCATGATCACCCAGACTATGTACAGCCCGCAGCATAGTTCCATCACCGCCCAGAACAATGACCGCCTCCACACCACGCAAAAATTCTTCCCGAATGTATTTTCCCTCATAATGTATACTCATATCACTGATAATCACAGAGCTTGCATTATGCTGTGATAAATAATCGGCAATCTTATTGCTAAGTTCCAGATTCACATCTTTATCCGTATTGGCAAGTATTAAAAAACTCTTCATATCTGCCCTTCCTTATCCAGTGTATTGTGGGACAATGTAACAACCTGTTCAATATCTTCCACATGTACACTTTTCGACATATTCCGCTTTGTTTCATCTTTCGACAAATATAACAAATATTCTATATTACCCTCCGGACCCTTCACCGGTGAAAAAGTCAATGCCAACGGATAAAGCTCTATGCTTTCTGCGTAGGTAATAACCTGCTCTATCACCTCCGCATGCACCTTTCTGTCTCTCACAACACCTTTTTTACCGACTTTTTCCCGTCCTGCCTCAAACTGCGGCTTAATCAGACACACTATCTCTCCCTGCGCTTTGAGCAAATTCTTGACCGGCATCAAAACCTTCGTCAGTGAAATAAAAGACACATCAATCGATGCAAAATCCAACTTATCTTCAATATCATCTGCAGTCACATATCGGATATTGGTTTTTTCCATACACACAACCCGTTCATCATTGCGAAGCTTCCAGTCAAGCTGACCATGTCCTACATCTACGGAATACACTTTCACAGCTCCGTTTTGCAACATGCAATCTGTAAATCCGCCTGTGGAAGATCCTACATCCATACATATATTCCCATCGAGTTTAATATCAAACTCCTGCATAGCCTTTTCCAATTTCAATCCACCCCGGCTTACATAGCGAAGTGTATTACCACGCACCTCTATTTTTACATTATCGGGAAATGTCGTTCCTGCTTTGTCCTCTTTATTATCATCCACATAAACGATTCCGGACATAATAATCGCCTTTGCCTTTTCTCTGGACGGAGCAAGGCCTCTATTGAACAACAGTATATCCAATCTCTCTTTTTTTATTTTATCCTGCATGTTATACCTCCAATGCGACCTTCACACGATGATAAATACTGTCCGCATCTATACCGAGCACCTGTCTGAGCGTAGCAATATTTCCCTGTTCAACCTGTCCACTCTCTATTGCCGCATTAATATGCTGTATCTGTTTTCCTTTACAGAATCCCTGATCCGTGATAGCCGCCGCAACCCGTTCGCCATAGCCTCCCGTTACAACATTTTCTTCCATGGTAACCACTATCCTGCAATTATCAAGCACCTCTCTCAACATGCTCTCATCTACACATGACACAAACCGCACATTCACCAGCATCGCCGTAATGCCATCTTCACGTAGCATTTCCACCACCTTGACGGCTTCCTCTACCATATTACCACAGGCAAGAACAGCGACCTGACTTCCCTTATATATTATTTCACTTTTTCCATATTCTATCGGAGCTGCAAATTCCTTTAAACCTTTATATGCCGCTCCCCTTGCATACTTAATTGCAATCGGCCCATTATATTCCATCGCATAATCCATCATTTGAATCAATTCATAACGATTTTTGGGTGCCAAAACTGTCATATGTGGAAGATGACTTAAATATGATACGTCATAAATTCCCTGATGTGTTTCCCCATCCTGTCCTACAAGACCCGATCTGTCCACCGCAAAAACTACATGAAGATTCTGCAGACACACATCATGCAAAATCTGATCATATGCTCTCTGCAAAAAAGATGAATAGACAGCCACAACCGGCAACATACCCGCAGCTGCCATTCCGGCCGCAAAGGTAACTGCATGTTGTTCGGCAATACCCACATCATACATTCTGTCCGGATACCGCTCAGCAAACCGGTTCAAACCTGTACCGATTGACATAGCTGCCGTCACTGCGGTAAGATTGTCATACTGTTCTCCCAACTCAACCAGATGACGTGAGAAAATATCCGTATATGTACTTGTTGTTTTCTTTTCCAGCAGTTTTCCTGTTCTGCGGTCAAACGCTGATATTCCATGGAAATAATCCGGATGATTTTCCGCATACTGATAGCCATATCCTTTTTTCGTTTTCACATGTATAATAATCGGCTTATTCAACCGAAATGCTTTTTCAAACGTAGATACCATATCAGAAATATTGTGTCCGTCAATGGGACCGACATACGTAATGCCAAGTTCCTCAAAAAACATTCCCGGAACAAGGAGCTGCTTAATCGTATCCTTTGACCGTTTCAATGTCCTTGCCACTTTTTCTCCGGTCCTCGTAGTGAGCAGACTATGCTCCACACCACTTTTAAAATCATTGTATGCGGCTCCAACCCTGATATTATTCAGATATTTCGACAATCCGCCCACATTCCTGTCGATAGACATATCATTGTCATTCAGGACAATCACGCAGCCTGTTTTCATTTGAGACAGACTGTTTAATGCCTCGTACGCCATACCTCCGGTCAGAGAACCATCACCGATTACAGCAGCAATTCGCTCTGTACCATGTTTTAAATCTCTTGCAGCAGCAAAGCCCATAGCAGCCGATATACTTGTAGAGCTGTGTCCCGTATCAAAAGCATCACATTCACTCTCTTTTCTTTTCGGGAATCCACTCATACCTCCATATTCTCGCAGGCTTTCAAACCCTTCTCGTCTTCCTGTCAGTAACTTATGCGTATAGGATTGATGTCCAACATCAAATATCAATTTATCCTCAGGAAAATTCATACATAAATGCAACGCCATCGTAAGCTCAACCGCACCGAGATTTGAAGCCAGATGTCCTCCTTTTTCACTCACTTTATTAAGGAGGAATTTCCGAATTTCCTCTGCAAGTGTTTCATAATCTTTCCTGTTTATTTTTTTTAT
>CAMAMD010000091.1 GCA_945836785.1 uncultured Clostridium sp. | reverse complement strand
CGTGTCGTGCTTTAATTCTTCCACGGTTCCTTCTTTCATGATTTTCCCGCAGTTTATCATAATAATTCTATCACACAGGCTCTCTGCTTCTTCCATATAGTGTGTAGAATATAGTACAGTTTTCCCGTGTTCCCGCTCTCTCTGCATAAAATCGATAATCGCACTGCTGCTTATAATATCAAGCCCAAGCGTCGGCTCATCAAAGATATACACTTTGGGACTGTGTATCAGGCAACGGGATATGGATGCCCGCTGTGTCTGACCGGTAGATAATCTCTCTATCCGGTTATCAATAAAAGAAGAAAGCCCCAATACCTCAGAAATTTCATCTATTTTGCTCTCAATATCTGCTTTCTCCATGCCATATATATTTCCCATAATATTCAGCAGTTCCCTGGTACTCAGTCTGCCATACAGCCGTGTATTTCCCGAGAGATATCCTATTTGTCGCTTTATCTCCAATTCATCTTCAAGAATAAGATCTCCATCCTGAAAAATAACTTCCCCCGAGGTCGGTTTCATTAAATTTCCAAGCATACGAAGCAGTGTGGTCTTTCCTGCTCCGTTTGGTCCTATAATTCCCACTATCTCTCCCTGCTGTATCTGAAGTGATATATCGTCAACAGCACGAAACGATACTTTTTTATTATGTCTTTCATTTTTCTCAAATACCTTTACCAGATGTTCCGCCCTGAGCATAATTCCATCCTCCTTACAAAAACAGGGCTATACAGCCCCGTTTATTTATATCTTAACCACATATGCCTCATTTCCCAATTTCACATGAACAATCTTATGATTATATGTAATCATGTTATACTTCAGTCCGATGTAGGTTGTCCATTTCAGACCCTTCATTTTCCCTAAATATTTTGTTACCGGCTCCTCCTCCATCACTCTGTAATCCGTACGCCATGCATTAAACAGTTTCTGTGCATCATTCACAGCCAGTTTCTTCTTTTTCTTGCGTACCACATGTTTCCTGCAAAGATAATTTTCCCATATCAAAGCACCGCTTGTCTCTGCCGTAAAAACCAGCTCTGCCCCCGGGAACTTCTCCCACAAAATATGCACAAGACTCTTCATCTGCTGCATATTCATATAAGAAAAAACATCTTCACACACAAACATGATTCCCTGATCCCGCACACAATTGATATCATCCACCCACGAGAAATCCATCATACTTCTGCCAACGGTTTTTTCTCTTGCACGTTCACCATACAGAGATCTCCTGACAGACATCATATTGTGTGTGTCCACGCTATACCAGAGTATCCTTCCATTATCCATACTGTCAAACATATTTCCAAGGCGGCACCCGACATGGACAATCGTACAGTTCGGATACTGCATAATATATCGTCTGATTTTACTTTCACACGCCGCAGTCCTTGACATCAACAATAGATTTTTGTACTCACTTAACTTAACTGCCACATCCGAGAAATCAAATTTGCTGTCATAAATGAACTTCGAGGACCATTCATCTTGTATAATTTCAGGATAACGTTTCGTCCAATCAGCTTTTAATTTAATCGGATACAAATCACGGAGAGAGTGTGTATATTCTCCCTTCAGGACATCCAGAAGATATCCGTATGCATTTTCACGTTCCTGTGATTTGGAATGTACGATAAAATCGTGACATTCACCTTCAAATTCGTAAAACCTGATATTAACCCCCTGCGCCTTTGCCTTGTTGTAAAATGCTCTGGCATAACAGTTCATCATATCATTCTCACCCGAAAAGATAACGATATCATCACATATATCTGTATAATCCTCATAATACGGGCTGGTATATTCCGTCTTTACTGCATAATCTTTTACCCAATATGTGTTGATAAAATCTTTTGCTTCCTCTGTCCAGAAACAGTATTTATCTTTTTCTGCAGACTCCTGCATTTTATGTTCCATTTCCCGGTCAAAGAACTCTGTATCAATAGCAGGTGACAACATAACAAGCTGATCCGGTTTTCTCATTCCCTCTTTCCATGCAAGTATAGCCAGGGATAACGCTAAACCAGCTCCTGATGAATCCCCCAGCAACACCACGCGCTCCACATCAAAGCTCTTTGTAATATTTGCATATGCCAGCTGCAGCATATCAAATGTCTCCCTACAACAATGCTCCGGTGCAAGTGGGTACATTGGCACAAAAAGTGCAGCTCCTGTTCGGGCAGATAGCACTGTTATAAATTCCCACTGTTCATTCTCTATATGGCGGCACATACCTCCGCCATACAAATATATTATATAAGATCCATTAAAATTCTCTTTCGGAACCATACGGTAACATTTGCTGCCGCCTTCCGTCAGCTCATCCACGTCAAACTGCTTATTAACATATGCCGGAAGCTTCTGTACATACTTTTTATGTTCCTTTATAACACGATTCTTCAAGGTCTCACTATTCATTTTTAACAGTTTACTTGATACTTTTAGACTCATGTATATCTCCGTTCATCAATAAATAATATAAATTATAGCAAAAAACTCCCGATATTGCCACAACTTCCTTAAACAAAAAAAGCTGAGACATAAATATCTCAGCTTTTTTTCGTGCAGTTGATGGGACTTGAACCCACACCCACGTAAGTGGACATGAACCTGAATCATGCGCGTATGCCAATTCCGCCACAACTGCTCACCGCATACAGGATGATACCACTTATCTTGTTCAATGTCAATCACCAACTTTATTTTTTTGCTACTCTGCATCCCCTGGGGTTGCATCCGTCTCACTTGCATCTTCCACTGTTGCTGTGTCATCCATTTCTATCGCATCTGTATCCGTTGCGACAGTCGGAACTCCGTTTTCCAGCAGAAAATCGACTACCTTATCCGCAATCGTATAATATGTGACATCCTCATCTGAATAATATTCATCGAACTTATCTTCATCAACACCACTGTTTTCAATCATCTCAGCTTTATAAGCCTTAATTTCAGCTTTGGTAACCGTAATTCCCTCTGCCTTAGCCACAGCGCAGATGACGATTTTCTCTCTCATATAATCTTCTACCAAACTTGTAACATAATCGCGGAAATCATCTTCCGAATAACCATACCGGGCAGAAACATATGTGGCAAGGTCGTATCCGTACTGATCAGCCTCGGCCTGTACATCCTCCATGGTACTGTTAAACACTTTTTCCATTTCCTGCTCCGGATATTTTGTAATATTGGCATTTTCCAATACTACCTGCATAACTGCGCTTTTATTATAACGTTCATCCATCTCTGCATAGTCTGCCTCAAGCTGTTCCCTGATGGACTGTTCATATTCCGCAATGCTGGAAGCATCCGTATTCGACGCCACAAATGCATCTGTGTATTCAGGAAGCGTAGTTCTTGTAATAGAATTCAGTGTAATTTCAAACACTGCAGGCATTCCTGCCAAATCAGGATTATTTGGATATTCATCCGGAAATGATGATTTAATATCAAATATTTCACCTATATCATGTCCCGCAATCTGCTCCTCAAATCCATCAATCATAGTCCCCGAACCCAGAGTCAATGAATATCCGGTGCCTGAACCACCCTCAAAAGCCTCATCGTCTATATATCCGACATAGTCAATATTTACCGTATCTCCCATCTCGGCTGTGCCACTCGTCAGTGTTTCAGATACCGCATAACCGGATAAGAATTCCTGTACCTTATTTTGTACCATATCGTCAGTGATTTCTGTTTTTGTCTCTACATATTCTACATTCTTATACTCACCCAGTTCACACATGCCGGCGTATTTATCAATAATATCCTCCGGTTTTACACGTCCGCATCCGCCAAGCATAAACAGGCTTGATACCAGAGCCAATCCACAACCAAATTTTTTTACCTTTTTATTCATACCATTTTCCTTCCGTTATAGATAATCTTTGAAAGACTATTTTGTTACTAGATTTTTATAACATATTTTCAGATAAAAATAAAGAAGCAATTCTATATTTCACATAATAAACATAGAGCTTTCCTATATCTTGTGTTTTTTTCTATTTTTTTTACAATATTTAGTGGACAAACCCCATATATAGTGATATAATTACAAAACGTGGGGCAAACCTGTAATATATTGATTTAGGAGATGTACTATGAAGGTAATTAAGAGGGATGGTCATACAGTCAACTATGACCGTATGAAAATTGTTACCGCTATCCGCAAGGCAAACGCTGAAGTTGAGCCATGCGAAAAAGTAACAGAGGAGAAAATTGAAGAGATTGTCGAAGGTATCGAGTCAAAAAACCGTTCCAGAATGCTTGTGGAGGACATTCAGGATATTATAGAGCAGAAGTTAATGGACGAAAAGAAATTCGTGCTTGCCAAAACATACATTATCTATCGTTACACCAGAGAGCTTGTCAGAAGAGCAAACACGACAGATGACTCTATCTTAAGTCTGATTCAGAACAGAAATAAGGACGTTATGGAGGAAAACTCCAACAAGAATGCGACTGTCGCATCCACACAGAGAGATCTGATTGCCGGCGAGGTATCCAAAGATCTGACAAAGCGTGTACTTTTGCCTGAGAAGATATCCAAGGCACACGAGGAGGGTGTTCTGCATTTCCACGATGCAGATTATTTCCTGCAGCCGATTTTCAACTGCTGCCTTATCAACATTGGCGATATGCTTGACAATGGCACCGTGATGAACGGCAAGCTTATCGAAAGCCCGAAGAGTTTCCAGGTTGCCTGCACGGTTATGACACAAATCATCGCATCCGTTGCAAGCAGCCAGTACGGCGGTCAGTCTGTTGATGTCCGTCACCTCGGCAAGTACCTTCGCAAGAGCTATAACAAATACAAATCAAGGCTTGTAGAAGAATATGGTGACACCATTGAGGATGCCATCCTGGAAAACATGGCACAAGAACGTCTGCGGGATGAGCTTCGCTCCGGTGTGCAAACAATTCAGTACCAGATTAACACATTGATGACAACAAACGGACAGTCCCCATTTGTCACATTATTTTTGAATCTGGATCCAAATGATGAGTATATCGAGGAAAATGCCATCATTATCGAAGAGATTCTCCGCCAGCGGCTGGAGGGAATCAAGAACGAAAAGGGCGTCTATGTAACACCGGCTTTCCCGAAACTGATTTATGTACTCGATGAGCACAATTGTTTAAAAGGCGGAAAATACGATTACATCACAAAGCTTGCAGTAAAGTGTTCTGCAAAGCGCCTTTATCCGGATTATATTTCCGCAAAGAAGATGCGGGAAAATTACGAAGGAAATGTATTCTCCTGCATGGGCTGCCGCTCTTTCCTCTCTCCTTGGAAAGACGAAAACGGCAACTACAAATGGGAAGGTCGTTTTAACCAGGGTGTTGTATCCTTAAATCTTCCACAGATTGGGATTCTGGCAAAAGGCAACGAAGAAAAATTCTGGAGTCTGCTCGACGAACGACTTCAGCTTTGTTATGAAGCATTGATGTGCAGACACCATGCATTGCTCGGCGTGACATCCGATGTCAGCCCGGTACACTGGCAATACGGTGCCATTG
>CAMAMD010000090.1 GCA_945836785.1 uncultured Clostridium sp. | reverse complement strand
GGATTGCTGTATTCCGTTCTCGCAGTCGAAAATCCTGTGAATCCAAGGTACTGTCTTATAAATTCAGTGGAATCCATAGTTGCATATGCAGACTGGTCACCACTTGCTAACTTACTGACGCTGTCCTCTGTAAGACTTAATACATAATTTGGTGTTCTTTCACCAAAATATATCGTATCATCTTCACCTTCGGCCAATTCCATCACGATGGACAAGGTACGCTTTTCAACCGTACCGATTCCGGCTATTGTAAGAGATTTATCTGTACCGACATCTTTCAAGGTATATTTACTGCTGGCATCACCGCCCAGAATAACATTGGACAATGTAACTGTTTTTCCTGAACCTGCACCTGCTGAATCCAATTCCGCCTGTGTATTGAATGAAACACTGACATTTCCACTGTCTGCATCCAGCACCCCTTCTAACGAAGCAGTACCAAGTACATCTATACTTGTCGTTCCGTCATAGGGCTTTGTCGGTGCCGACAAGCCATTAGAACTTTTGACGGAATCAGCAACTATCGCTATCTGCTTTGGATTAACAACCAATGTCACAGTAAAAGGATATGAGCTGCCCAGTTTATTGGTATCTTCCACCGTCACTGTTATGTCGATCCCAGTTGTCACATCCTTGACATAATCTGAGGTAAAGAACGTAACACCTGTATTAACACTGCCTTCCGCACCCAGGCTGTAGCTGATTCCATAAGATGCCAATTTCTGATTATCTTCCTCTGATATGGAATAACTGAAACCGGAACCATCATCATTGTTCTGATACAACGCATGAATACTAGCGCTTATGGTATCTCCATAGGTAGTGGTAATCGTAGCCCCCGATACCCCCGCTGATATAATACTGTCGGAAGATGCAAGCTTAACCTCTTTATATGCCCACACCGCTTTCACGGTATATGGTTCAATATTTGGATCTAGTGTCTTATCATTTAATGCTTTAAATAAAATCGTTCCGTTTATCTCAGCTCCCGGATCATATTCCGTTCCGTTGATATCCCATGCCTTAATATAATAAGCCTCGCTGTCTACCTGTCCGCCCATCTTGCTGTCTGGCAATGTAACCGTCTGCCCATATGTACACGTTTTAACAATCTGGTCTGAACCGGTCACCTGTATATTCTTGTCAGTATTTTCGTCTGCCATTCCGTCAAATGTTACATCCAACTCGTATGCCGTGTATTCTGCATTCATGGCAATGCTTGCCACATATCCGGACGGGCTGATTGTAATCGGCGCTCCGATACTATAAGAGCCATTATAATCCAAGCCGGCAAACTTGTATCCGGTCTTGTATGCATTATAGCCTGTTGCGTCCTCCACCGTATAAGTAACCGTCGGATTTATAACGCCTGTCGTCGGACTCTGAATTTCAATCTCCTTGGTCGCTACCTGTGTATCTCCATCCATTACAACAAGAGGATACTTTGTCCTTGTTGCCATAAAATATACGTCGTACACACCATCCGCAATCTCAGAAGCATCCGCATCCAAAGTAACTGTTCCTGTTAAAGTTGATCCGGTACATGAAATATCAGCATACCAATCTGTAAACGTAAAATTGGATGCCTGTGCACTGTCACCAAATGCAAGTGCAGCCTTATCCGTCGGCAGGGAAACAACATATTTTCCCTGATCATTCGCCGTAACGGAAGCGGTTCCTAATTCTGTGGCAACATTCGGCGAACCCGGTGTAACACGATAATATTTTACCGTAATACTATTTTCTGCCCCCACTGACATCAAGCTATCATCAAGAAACATGCCATCTGTCATGCCATTCGTATTGGTCTCTGATGTTTCTCCTGCAGCATCAGATTCCACCGTATCTCCTGTTCCCTCCTGCGGAGTTTCACTGCCCGAATCTGCTACAGGCTCGTTTTCATCCGTTTCCCCATTCGGTTCAACATTCTCTTGTACGACAGGTGTTTCCGTCTGGGGTGCCTGCGGCTGTTCTTCATCTGCCGCTGAGGACGTCAGGAACAGAGACTGGGTGACAAGCAATGCTACAACCGTGACAGATGCCACAAGGCGCTTGCCATTTCCTTTTCCCCAATACACAGCATGGGAAATTGCACTGATTATAGCTACCAATGCCAGTGATGGATATACCATCAGCCTGTGTTTTTTTCCGAAATCAAGTATTTTTCGAATGAGTTTGTCCTTCAAATTCATTTTCCCACCTCAATATCCCCGCCTATCCTCCGAGGGATCCTTTCTGAAAAATATAATAACGCTCTATGTATGTTATCTTCTTTATGTACATTTTGGTATAAATAATTATAGAAACCCATAATTACTCATATTATTCTCATAATAGCACATTACTATAGAAAATGGAATAGAATTTTGCATTTTTTCCACAAAATATTGTATCATATAAGATGGTTTTTCCCTATTTTGTACTTTTTACATAATTGGTGAAATTCTAACGAAACATTCGTTTACAAGATATATCGGAATATTATTATTTTTTCTGAAGATTAAAGTTATTTGAATAAATTTTGCTTCCAGAGCGGAGTATATTTGCCCTCATAGAACGCTTGCAGATTGCCGTTTAGATAATTCATTTCCCGCGCAGCCTCCTCGGTACTCATCCCCCGACGATAAAAGGGCTGTTCCTTAACCAGCACTTGATTATAATAAGCCTCATACTTACGTGCCAAATGCTCCGCATCCGCTTTCATGTCCAAATCCGTATGCACTTGTTCTTTGTCCTCCATAATCTTTCCTCCTTCAACAGCACATCATACTATCCGCACATATATGACTGCATGCATTGATATGTCTGCATGGTTCCGTTTTACATGCAATATCTGATGATACTTTTTATGAATATTGCACCATTTCCATCCCTGGTATTTATGGTGTGACTATCATTGTAATTGCAGATTATGTACAGGTCAATAGATTTTCCAAAATGCAACAAATAAGCTCAAAATATACGTTGTATAATTTTGAGCTTACTTCATGAACGCCATGCATTTAGAATTCGTCCATCGCAATATGTTATGAAGGATACACTAACCGTTCCTCCGTTATATCCATCAATACCTCATCAAGATACTTTTTACTTAAATAGCGTGCCATCGGAAGATTCATGTCCAGATAATTTCCACAGTCTCTGGCACAAGCTCCCGGAACCGCATCGTCATACTCACTCATAAACCGATATAGCTCAATCAGAAGCGGAATAATGTCCTTTGATACATAATCGCCTGCCAGAATCAGATAAAACCCGGTCCGGCATCCCATCGGCCCGAAATAGATAATTTTATCACCATACTCCTTATGATTTCTTAAAAATGTAGCGGCAAGATGCTCAATCGTATGGACCTCAGCCGTATTCATGACCGGCTCATAATTCGGTCTCGTCATACGAAGATCAAAGGTAGTAAGCACATTTCCGTTTACATTATCCTTTCGTGAAACATAAACACCCGGAAGAAGTCTGGTGTGGTCTATGGTAAAGCTTGCTATTTTTTCCATATTAATATCCTCCTATATAATATATAAATGCAGAACAAAAATCCGCAAAATATGCACATTAAATATTTATAATGATTTTACCATCTCACTGACTAATCGTACACTATGTTCGATGGCTTTTGCCTCAAACGTCGGATAATCTTCCGTTGCACTGTCATCCGCCTTATCGGAAATCGCTCTTATAATCAGAAATGGAATTCGGTTGAGATATGCAGCCTGTGCAATTGCCGCCCCCTCCATCTCAGTACAATAGCCATGGAACTGATTCAGTATATAAGATTTCTTGTCCTTATCTGAGATAAACTGGTCACCGCTAACGACCCTGCCCTCAAACACACTGATATCAGGATTTACCCTTTCGCAACATTCCTTTGCCACCATACGAAGTCTCCCGTCTGCCTCAAACACCGATGTTTCCATCCGCGGAATTATGCCTGGTTCATAGCCAAACCCTGTTGCATCCATATCATGCTGCAAGGTATCTGTTGACAACACAATATCGCCGATATTTATATCCGCATTCAGGCTACCGGCAATACCTGTATTTACAACAGCATCAACGCCATATTCATCAATCAGAATCTGTGTACAGATTCCCGCATTTACCTTACCGATGCCGGAGCGAACTACAACCACATCTTTTCCACTCATAGTTCCCTTATAAAAATCCATGGAAGCCCGCTGCATGATAGAGACATCTTCCATAATCTCCTTCAATTTGCTGACCTCTTCATCCATTGCACCTATTATTCCAAGCATACTTTTCTCCTTTTCTGCTCAATCCTGTTATTTCCACATATTCTCCAAATTATTTCTTGCCACTTCAATTTTACGAAGCAAAACGTCATACACAGCCATATCATCCCCGAGTATCAATGCCATATTCTCCGTCTGGCTGGAATCCGCTATATAAATTAAATCAGCCACAAAAAACTCATTTAAAATATACATTGCAATATCATGCAGTCTGTCTCCCTGTCCGTTCCGTTTATACTCCTGCATGCACTGCCCCACATCCCGTATAAAATAATGCCAGGTTGCAACAAATTGCTGATTTTTCTCCGTGCATGCAGCATCAATCCATTTTTTTACTTTAACCTTAGCACGGTTTTCTTTGATACATTCTCTTGTCTGCAGGAAATAGGAGAATCCTCCGTTTCCATCATAGACTCTGCCAAGTGGAAACAGCCGGCATATCCCCGGTCTTGCCGCATGAATCGTACACCTTCCCACATCATCCAAAAACGTGCATCGGTCATTCTCATCCATCTTAAGATTCGGCAGAATCAAGCCATCCACCATATTAAGCTCTATCTTCCCGCTTTCAAGTAGGGATTCAAAACTCACAACGCTAATATTTCCCACTTCAAGGGTTCTCTCATCTGCTGCCTGCATATTCGCATTGCTGCCGACAGTCAGATATACCCTCAACTTCCACACATCATATGGGTCAAGAACAATTGAACACCCCATACCGGTGCAACATTTGAAACATCCCTGACATCCACCGGTGTCCGCTTTCACCATATCATTCAACCCATATGTACGTCCGTCAGATATATCCTCCAGACTGCATTCTCGAATCATATATTTTCTCCCTTGTCACCGAAAGAGTTCCCACATCAACCTACAATCGTAAATTAATGTGAGAACTCCTCTCATCTAAAATACTTATTAATTCTACCACACATATGCGGAGAATTGCAATATCCGTAATTCTGCAATGCATATGACATTTCCAGCATAATTCGGCTATATTTATGTATTTTCTTTTTTGCCCATACTTTTGTCCCTCAATTACGGTTATTATATTAATATTCACTTATATAACCGTACTGATTTTTCATCGATTACGGGTATTTATAGATTTTTGCTTATGTGACCGTACATGTTTCTCATAAGTTACGGGTTTTTTAATGTTTTTGCTCATGCAACCGTAATGGTCACTCATAGATTACGGGTTTTTTATTATTTTTACTTATGTACCCGTAATGGTCACTCATAGATTACGGGTTTTTTATTATTTTTACTTATGTACCCGTAATGGTCACTCATAGATTACGGGTTTTTTATTATTTTTACTTATGTACCCGTAATGGTCACTCATAGATTACGGGTTTTTTATTATTTTTACTTATGTACCCG
>CAMAMD010000089.1 GCA_945836785.1 uncultured Clostridium sp. | reverse complement strand
GATGGTGACACGTATGCTCGGGAATCTGCTCGGAAATGTGATAAAGTATGCGAGAAATGCATTTACCATAGAATTGGAAATACAAAAAGGCATAAAAGAAAAAGATTATCCGCAATGCAGGATTATCTTCTCCAATCGGATTGAATCGGATGATACCCCGGATGTGGCACATTTATTTGACCGGGCGTATCAGGGCGGCAGGGCAAGAACCGCGTCCGGCGCAGGACTTGGCCTCTACATCGTCAAGCTGCTCGCCGAAAAGCAGAGTGCGCAGGTCTTTGCCGAAATCAAGGACAAGCACCTATCAATCGGTATGATATTTTCCATGAAATCAAAGGAAATACACTGAAAATCAGGAAATATAAAGAAATTTCAGAAAATTTATAAAATTTAAGAAATTCTTTATATTTCCTTTTTATTATTGTAAATAACAGCAAATCTGCAAATTGTAAGTAAATAAATATATGTTGTTTCTGTCACCCTGTTCCAAACAGACCGTATAAACACATCGGTACTTATCGAACGTAAGTGAGTTTAGTATCCGCTATGTGTTTATCCGAGCGAGAGCGTGTCTGTGTGGAATTGGGTGGCAAAAACAACATATATTTATACATAGTGAGGGCACGTCTGAGATAGGCTGCGATGATAGAAATTGCATGTCACCCGGTTGGCGTTGGTTTACAGTAGGCAGATTATCTATAAATAAAAGGAAAAACGGGAGGTTTCATATGTCAGGAGTTATCATTGATGTAAAACACTTGGAAAAACAATACATGAAACAAAAGGCAGTCAAGGATGCATCCTTTCAGATTCAGGAAGGCATGATTTGCGGCTTGATCGGGCCAAACGGAGCAGGTAAGACAACCATCATGAAAATGCTTGGCGGTCTGGTGTTGCCGACAGACGGAGAGATATCAATCTATGGCAGCACTACGGAACAGGGGCTTGCCAAGGCGAGAAGCCGGATGAGCTTTATGATTGAGACGCCATATGCCAAGGAAAAAATGTCTGCAAGGGAGAATCTGGAAAAGCAGAGAATCCAAAAGGGAATTCCTGATAAGCATCGTGTGGACGAGGTGCTGGAGCTGGTGGGACTCGCTGATACCGGGAAAAAGTATGTAAAGAATTTCTCACTTGGAATGAGGCAGCGACTCGGTATTGCAAATGCACTTCTGGCAAAACCGGAGATTATGGTGCTTGATGAGCCGATTAATGGACTGGATCCCGAGGGTATCGTAGAAATCAGAGAGCTTTTGTTAAAGCTCAATCGTGAAGAGCACATTACAATCGTAATTTCCTCGCATATTTTAAGTGAGCTGTCCCTGCTCTGTACCGACTATGTTTTCATACATCATGGTGAAATCCTCCAGAAGGTTTCTGCGGAGGAGCTGAAGAAACTGTGTAAGGAATATTATCATATTCATACCGACAATGATGCAATGGCACTTGCCATACTGCAGGAAAAGCTGCAGGTAACAGGCTTTGATGTGGAGGAAGATGGCAGCATTCGTCTGTATGAAAAGATGGATGCGTTAAGAGAAGTTTCAAAGGCCTTGTATGAAGGAGGTGTGGTTCCGATTGAACTCGTGGTACACGAAGCAAATCTGGAACAGTATTATATGGATATGGTAGGTGAGCAGAATGTGGAACATAATGAAAGCACAAAATTATCAGATTAAGAGGGATAATTCCGTTATTATCGGATTTATCGTTTGTCTTGTTTTGCCGGTGCTTGGTATCTATCTGGCGGACATCGGTGCTGATAATATGAACGGGAGCCTTTTTACGGTAGCTATGTTCGGAATCTTTCCGATTGTATTTTTGATACTGTCCCTCATTCTGGTTACGCGGATATGCGGCTGGGATATGAATGACAAGACGATAAACTATGAGCTTCTTGCAGGGCACTCACGGGTAGAAGTGTATTTTGGAAGAGTCATGTCTGCACTCGTGTGGACTATGGTGGGATGCATTCTTGTATCGCTGATTCCGATTCTTTTATTTACTGCATTGAAGGGCTGGGGACATAGTCTTGATTTGGGAGAGGCAGTTATAAGATATGGCGTTATGCTGCTTACTTTGTTTCGATGGTCCTGTGAACTGATTCTGCTTACATTTTTACTTCGCAACAGCCATGCAGCGTTGGTACTAGGGTTTGTATTGTTTGATTTCGGTACTATTTTTTCTGTTATCATGGAAGAGATGGAGAAAAAGATAGACTGGCAGCTTGCAAGTGCCAATATGATGAAGCTCTCAGATGTATCCAACTATCGGAACGTTATAATTGGAGATATGCAGGTAACGGTTTATGAGGCAACACTTGGTACATCGGAGCTTATAAATTCTGTCATTGCATCAATTGTTGTGGGGATTGTATGTGTTGCGGTCGGATATGGAGTGTTCCGCAGACATGACATGGCATAGAAGGAGGATGAATATGAAGAATATCATAAAAGCACAGCTTTATCAGATAAGAAAAAGCAGTTTTATATTTATTGTCTTTCTTGCGGTTCTCGTTATGCAGCTTGCAAATATGATGGGAGAATGGAGTTATCGCGGAGATAAAATGTATGGGAGTACATATATCGCTGCAAATGGATTTTATATGACTCTGGTTGCTCTGATTTTCGCAATTGTGTTCACAGGATATGTATGCGGTTCGGATTTTAACGATAAAACAGCAAATTATGAGCTGATGTCGGGGCACCTTAGAAAACAGGTCTATTTTGGACGTGCAATCATCAGTCTGGCAGGTGGAGGTATCGGAGCTGCGCTTATTATAGCTGCGCCGGTTGTGATTGCTACCATAGCATGTGGCTGGGGAAACGATATTCGGATGATTGATGCAATATTTCGATTCCTGCTGGTTCTGCTTCCGGTTCTCCGAATAATCTGTGAATTTATTTTTCTGACATATGTTGTGAAAAATGCATATGTGATTATGGCATGCGGATTCTTTACATATATTCTGGGCAGTGCGTTGCCGGAATATCTTGGAAGAAGTGAATCTGTTCTGCTGGGTGTTACAAATCTGTCAAAGCTGTGCAGCTTTGAGTCATGGATGACCTATACGGTGGGAGAGATGAATATCTATACGGTGTACGAGGCCGGCGTCTCGGTAAATGATGTGGTAACCACGCTGCTTGCCTCAGTGATATTCGGTGGATTATTTCTTGTAATCGGATATTTGAATTTCAAAAAAGATGATATGAATTAGCCGGTAGAAATGGAGGAGTGAACAATGTCTTATGGAGATTTGCTTTTAATCATAATAGAACTTATCGGAGCAGCAGGCTTGTTTCTGCTTGCCGGCTATGCAGCGGAAGCTTTAAGTCCGAAATGGAGACTCTGCTATGTATTGCCGCTTATTATCTGTATCGCAGTTTGTGCTGTTACAGGATTTGAAATTTCTCTTGCCGGCGTGTATGCAGGCACTGTGATTCTGCTTGCCGGATTTGTAAGAGAGGATAAGAAAGTACGCCGCATAGCGAGTGCTATGGCAGGGGGGCTTACAGCAATTTCAATTGTAGTGTGCCTGCTTAATCCGGGATATCGTGCAGTGGATTTTACGAAGGATTTTGAAAAGGGCTTTCAGACGATGCAGGAACGGTATTGTCTGGCTGATTATAAAGAGATTGACTGGGATGCTCTGTATGATACATATTATCCGCAGTTTCAGGAGGCGGATAAGAATCATGATGCGGTGGAAAATTATATTCTGTGGCAGCAGTTTTGTGGCGAGTTCCATGACGGGCATGTAGCATATAGTGCAGATGAAGAGATAGCTGAACAGGCATATGAGCGTATGTATGGAAATGATTACGGGCTTGCGCTTATGACATTGTCGGATGGAAAAACAGTGGCTGTCAATGTAGAGCCAAACAGTGTGCCTGCAAATGCGGGCATTCATAACGGCACCGTCATTACAGCGTGGGATGGCAGAACGATAGAAGAGGCAAAGCAGGATGTGGATATGCCGCTCGTATATTATCCGTATAATGCGGTAAAAGAAAATGATGAATTTCACAGTGCTTTACTGGTGGCAGGTATGGGTTCGGACAGTGTTACCATCTCTTATCTGGATGACAGTGGTGAGCAAAAGAACATAACGGCACCAAAGCTTGGCACATATGCGGACAGGCTGCAGGAAACGTTAAGAACTATATGCAAAGGTGTGGAGGGCTCCAACCTGACATGGAGCAGCCCAAATGAAAATACCGCATGCCTTAGAATTTCTGCTATGATGTATGACAGCAATTCTTATGAGAGTGGTGATCACAGTCAGATGAAAGCGGAGCTTAAGGCAAAGCTCATTGAATTAAAGGAAAGCGGTGTGGAAAATCTGGTGCTTGACCTCAGGGATAACTCGGGTGGTTCACCGGCATTTATTTTAGCGATTGCAGAGTTGCTTGCACCGGAGGGGGAGTACGTATACGTCTATGATGGTGTGTGGGATGAGGACGAAAAAATATATCAGGTTGACTCTGCCACAGGAAAATATGTGACAGGAGCAAGGATTACCTATACAGGGGAGAATCTTTGGGCAGAAGGTGACATCGTTATTCTGGTCAATTCAGGTACAATCAGTGCCGGGGATCATTTTACGCAGATGATGAGTGAGCATGAAAATGTAACCGTTATGGGCTTTACCACGACCAATGGTTCCGGACAGGGAATCAGAGGAATTTCCCTTGCGGGTGGAATGCTGCAGTTTTCATCGGTACCGGTACTGGATGCAGAGGGCAATATATTTATTGATACGGATGCAAGCGGCGTGTCAAGAGTTTCCCTTGATGTGAAAATTCCGTTTAATGAGGAGGCTGTTCGGGCTTTGTTTGATGACGGTGAAGATTATGTTCTCGACTATGCACTGAATTATTTAAAATAAAAAGAATTATTTTTGGAGGTCACCATCTGATAAATGCAGACGGATATTGAGAAACAGAAGAAAGCGTGTTATAATCGGAGACATAATTATTCGATATATGCACAAAACGGAGGATTAAATTATGTACATAACTTGTTTGGACCTGGAGGGTGTATTGGTGCCGGAAATCTGGATTGCTTTTGCGGAGGCGAGCGGAATACCGGAGCTTAAGAGAACAACACGCGATGAGCCTGATTATGACAAGCTGATGAGATGGCGTCTGGATATCCTGAAAGAACATGGTCTCGGATTGAAGGAGATTCAGGATACGATTGCAAAAATTGATCCGATGCCGGGTGCAAAGGAATTCTTGGATGAGCTTCGTTCCTTCTGTCAGGTAATCATTATCAGTGATACATTTACACAGTTTGCAAGTCCGTTGATGGAGAAGCTTGGATGGCCTACAATTTTCTGCAATTCTCTGGAGGTTGCACCGGACGGAGAGATAACAGGTTTTAAAATGCGTGTGGAAAATTCTAAACTCACTACGGTAAAGGCACTTCAGTCTATCGGCTATGAGACGATTGCCAGCGGTGACAGCCATAATGACCTTGCCATGATTCGTGCCAGCAAGGCAGGATTTTTGTTCCGCAGCACAGAGCAGATTAAGGCTGACAATCCGGACTTGCCTGCTTATGAGACCTATGATGAGCTGATGGCAGCAATCAAAAATGCTATGGTTTAAGATGTCAGAAAAAAAGTTAATAGAGAAGTATGAGATTGATATGTGTAATGGGCC
>CAMAMD010000088.1 GCA_945836785.1 uncultured Clostridium sp. | reverse complement strand
TTTAATAAATCCGGCCAGAGAAGCGGGGAAAAAAATCTGGCTTCCTAAGATCATTAACGATAAGATGGATTTTTATTTTTATGATAATAACACGGGGTTAACAGAAGGTGCTTATCACATACCTGTGCCATTATCAGAGTGCAAATTAATTCCTGATAAATATACACTTATTATTATGCCAGGGGCTGTGTTTTCTGCAAATCATGACCGAATCGGATACGGTGGCGGATACTATGACCGGTATTTAGCTGCGTATTCCATATGCAGAACATTAGCTGTATGCTACGATTTTCAGATTGTTCCAGATTTTTTTGGGGAAGCCCATGACATAAAACCTGAGGATGTAATATCCAACAAATAACATGCAATCATATCGTTTCAAAAACAGAAAGGAGAATACATATGCTGAAAGAACTTGGAAAAGCCGCAAAAGCTGCATCAAGAATCATGGCAAAGCTTGGACAAACAGAAAAAAATGATGCACTTCTTGCGGTCGCTGACGCATTACTTACACACAGGGATGAAATCATGGCAGCAAACGAAATTGATCTCCAACATGCCGAAGAAAATGGTATGCCGGAATCATTACAGGACAGACTGCGACTGACCGAAAAAAGATTTGAGGATATGGCGGAAGGAATACGGCAAGTGGTATCTCTGGAAGATCCGATTGGCGAAGTGCTTTCCATGAAAGAGAGACCAAACGGCTTATTAATTGGCCAGAAACGTGTTCCAATGGGTGTAATCGGAATCATATATGAATCAAGACCAAACGTTACGGTGGATGCTTTTGCACTCTGCTTTAAAACAGGAAATGCAGTCATATTGCGCGGAGGAAGCGATTGTATTCATTCCAATATTGCGCTTGTAAAAGTGATTCGCGAAGTACTTTCAGACAGCCATATCACGCCTGATGCAATCAATCTCATCGAAGATACGGACAGGGAAGTTGCAAAGCAGTTTATGCGTATGAACCAGTACGTTGATTTACTTATACCGAGAGGCGGAGCCGGTTTGATCAGAACTGTCGTAGAAAATGCGACCGTTCCGGTTATTGAAACAGGAACCGGAAACTGCCATATATTCGTAAACAAAGATGCAGATCTTGACAAAGCAATCCCAATTATACAAAATGCAAAGCTACAGCGTCTTGGTGTGTGTAATGCCTGTGAATCACTTGTCATCCACAGAGATATTGCTGAAAAAGCCATACCGGCCATTGCTGAGATGCTGCATGAACAGGATTGTGAAATTCGCGGAGATAAACTGGCACAATCTTTATCTGATTATATTGTTCCTGCAACAGAGGAAGATTATGGCACGGAATATCTGGCCAAAATTATATCCGCAAAGATTGTAGACAATATAGATGAAGCAATCGACCATATAAATAAATACAGCACCGGTCATTCCGAAGCCATAATTACCGAAAGCTATGAAGATGCGCAACGATTTTTAAATGAAATTGATTCAGCCTGCGTCTATGTAAATGCTTCAACACGGTTTACGGACGGGTTTATGTTTGGATTTGGAGCTGAAATCGGGATATCCACTCAGAAGCTGCATGCCCGTGGCCCTATGGGGCTTCTGGCACTTACCTCCACCAAATATATCATTTATGGCAACGGACAAATCAGAGAATAAATATACAAAATACAAGCAAAAAAGAAAAAGGAGTAAATGAAACCATGAACGACATGAAATTCACAGGTTCCCAGGAATATGTAGCATCACCGGAGCTTATGGCTGCAGTTGATGTGGCACGTGCACTTGAAAAGCCCCTTTTAATCAAAGGTGAACCGGGTACAGGCAAAACCATGCTTGCAGAAGCCATCAGCCAGGCATTTGGCATGAAACTGTTTATATGGAACATCAAGTCGACAACAAAGGCACAGGATGGTCTTTATGTTTATGATACGATTCAGAGGCTATATGACAGCCAGTTTGGCGAGGAGGGAGTCGATGATATCAAACGATACATCAAGCTCGGAAAATTAGGAGAGGCTTTCAGCCAGGATGAACAGGTCATTCTTCTCATTGACGAGATAGATAAAGCTGATTTGGAATTTCCAAATGATTTGCTCTGGGAACTCGATAAAATGGAGTTCTATATCCATGAGACAAGAGAAACCATCAAAGCAAAGACCAGACCGATTGTAATTATCACCTCAAATGCCGAAAAAGAACTGCCGGATGCATTTCTTAGAAGATGTATTTTCCACTATATCAGTTTTCCGGAAAAACAGGAGATGGAAGAAATTGTCCGTGTTCATTTTGAAAATATTGACGAGCATCTGCTCAAAGCAGCCATGGATACATTTTATTGGATCCGTGAGATTAAAGAGGTGCGAAAAAAACCGAGTACCTCCGAGCTTATTGACTGGCTGAACGCACTTGCTCTCGGTGGAATTGACCCTGAGGTAATACGAAAGAATCTGCCATACCTCGGTGTATTAATTAAGAAGGATGAAGACATGGATATCGTAAAGAAGAGGAGTATATATTAATTGTTTACCGAATTCTTATATGTCTGCCGGGAAAAAGGATTAAAAGTATCCATGACTGAATGGATTACTTTTATGGATGCCCTTGATAAAGGACTGGCATATTCGTCATTAGAAGGGCTTTACAATCTGGGCAGAATGATATTAGTTAAAACTGAATCAGATTATGACAAATATGATATTGCATTTCTTGAGTATTTTAAGGATATACAAAGCGGTGAAAATGAAGTTCCTGAGATTATAATGAAATTTCTGGATAAGGGAGAAATGAACACCAACGGATTAAATGCTGATATCTACAAATACGATGTCAAACGTGATATGGCAGAAACCAAGCGTATGTTTCGTGAGCGTATCACAGAACAAAACAGTGAACACAATGGCGGTAATTATTGGATTGGCACCAGCGGCGGTTCTGCTTTTGGACATCACGGTCGTAATCCGGGTGGTTTGCGGGTTGGCGGGCAATCAGGTATGCAGTCAGCATTTCAGGTGATTGGAGAGAGAAAATACGCTGATTTCAGGCATGACAAAACCTTGGATATCCGCCAGTTCCAGATGGCATTTCGCAGATTAAGACAATTTTCAACCAAGCTTGACGTTGCAAAAACTGAACTGGATATTGATAAAACCATTGACTCCACCTGCAACAACGGAGGCTATCTCCAGCTGGAATTTGACAAGCCGCGCAAAAACTCTGTAAAGCTCCTTTTATTATTTGATTGCGGCGGAACCATGATGCCATTTGCCGAATTATGTAATGATTTGTTTCAGGCAGTACACAAAGCAAATCATTTCAAGGATGTAAAGACATATTATTTTCATAACTGCATATACAGTAAGGTATATAAAGATGCAGAATGTGAGATGGGCAACTGGGTCGATCTGGATTACCTGTTCCGGCATACAGATAAAGATTACAAGGTTATTATTGTCGGAGATGCTCAGATGGCGCCGGAGGAATTATTTGACGTAAACGGCAATTATCGTGGACCAAACGAGGGTATGAGCGGATATGAGTGGAATAAACTTTTTCGCAGTAAATACAAGAAAGTAATATGGCTGAATCCGAGATTTCACGGAGGATTAAACGGCCTTGCATGGATGGAGGCAGAAAACACGCTGGCACAGATATATGACATGTATCCTTTGACTTTGGATGGTTTAAAAGCAGGTATATCCAAGCTTATGGCACCACGTTAAAACTCATATATGCATCACAGGATATGTTATGGCAGGATATATTCGGTCATATGAATCTGAATGGATATTATAATGAGGAGGTTCTTGTATGGGAGAAATCGCAACAAACAATATCGGTCTTGTACTGGCAGGGGGTGGCGGTAAAGGTGCATATCAGGTTGGGGTTCTGAAAGCACTGAAGGAAAATGGCCTTCTTGATGATGTAACCGAGATATCGGGAGCATCCATCGGTGCTGTCAATGCTATGTTATATGCCATGGATGATATCGATATCATGTACCAGGCGTGGGATGATATTGATATGCAGACTGTATTTGATGTTGATATGGAGATGCTGTTTGACCATAAGCCATATTTCTTCCGTGATGAGATGTTGAAATTGGTGGATAAGTACATCGATTTTGATAAATTAATCCACGGAAAATATAAAATTTACAATTCAATTTGCAGACTGCAGGACAATCCGTACGCACAGGGCAGACCGATACTCATGGCGGATATTGTAAGTAGCAAGGATACAACAGCAGAATATCGTTGCCTGAATGATTACGATGAGGAAACAATCAAAAAGATACTTCTGGCATCTACAGCATTACCGCTTATTTATGAAGCGGTAGAAATAGATGGAGGCTATTATAGAGACGGCGGTATCTGCGACAATGAGCCGATTCAGCCATTGTATGAGGACGGAATACGAAAATTTATCATCATTGGAATGGCATATGACAAGGTAAAAGATACTTCAAAATGGCCTGATGCAGAATTTATTACCATATATCCAAGTTATGATCTGGGTGATTTACTGCGTGGGACACTTAATTTTTCAGAAAAAACAATTGATTTTCGTGAAATGTTGGGTTATAAAGATGGACTTCGTGCAATACATACTAAATTTCAGCCCGACGATACCTATATAAAGATGGAATCCGTGCTTGCGAAAAATGATTATAACGAGATTGTCATGCAACTTAGAGCAGATAACACCTACAAAAAAATGGAACAGAAAGTGAATTCTAACCTTGAAAAATTCAATAATTTAGCTAAAAAATATGAAAATTTTTGATAATATTTGACAAATTGCACAAAAAGAAGTAAAATAAATACATAATCAAGTTCTTCGGATACGACAACATAACAAAATGAATTGCACGTTGAACGCAATCAGTCATCTTTGTTTGATTGCCAGAAAAGGGGGCATTCGCATGGCAAAAAATATTATCACGATCGGAAGACAGTTTGGCAGTAACGGAAGAGAGATTGGACACAGGCTTGCAGAAAAGCTTGATATACCTTTCTATGATAAGGAGCTTCTAAATGAGGCAGCAAAACATAGCGGTATCAGTGAAGCACTGTTGAAAAGTCTCGATGAGAAACCAAACAAAAGTTTTTTGTATAACCTTGTTATGGATCCATATAGTTATGGCTTTACAAGCACAGGTTATCAGCCAAACCTGAATCAGCAGGCATTTCAGGCAACGTATGATACAATCAAAAATATTGCAGATAACGGGCCATGTGTTATTGTTGGAAGATGTGCTGATTACGCATTGCGGCACAATCCGAATCTGATACGACTGTTTATATATGCACCATTGGAAAAAAGAATTGAGACCGTATCGAAACGATTCGATTTAACAGCTGAAAAAGCAAAATCACAGATTAATAAGGAGGATAAGGGTAGAGCATCCTATTACAATTATTATACCTCCAAAAGATGGGGTTCGATTGACAGCTATGATGTGTTTATAAACAGTAGCTTGATGAGTGTTGATAAAACAGTTGATTTTATAATTGATTACATAAAGTCAATTGAATAACAGCACATTTTGAATGCTTTTACGAAAAAGATTATGCTGCAGACTAAAAATCAGGTGGGGGTGTCTGCAGCATAATTTATAGGCTATATATTTACCTAATATTTTTATGGTTACTTTGTTTCGCGAAGCTCTACTTTATTTCTGACAGTTCTGCGGCGTTCGTTATCAATATCGGCATATATGTTGCTTTCACCGTCCTGCCCGTCCGTGCC
>CAMAMD010000087.1 GCA_945836785.1 uncultured Clostridium sp. | reverse complement strand
AAACACCGTCATTAAAAAAAACAATCCCACAATACCATAAACAGTTCCCATATCCTTCAGTTTTTTCCATTTTGTCATGATATAAGGAACAAATGCAGAGATAACTAACCCGGCGGTAGCCATGATAAACTGTTTTACCGCAAGTGAAAAATTCAATCTTGTCAGAATCGTATATCCAATCAAAAGCAAAAATGCTGTATTGTTTGTCAATAATCTTGATGAGCCCTTATATATAGAGTGATATATGATCATATAAAATACAGCCACAAAAATCTGCACCCCATAAAAAACCAGGATTTTCACAGATTGCATCCTGAGATACATCGTCAGATAACACAAAAAATGTATCAGAAAAACATATACAATCTGCTTATTCAGTTTTGACTTTTTGCTTTCCTCATCCTTTGAGGTCATAACAGAAAAGCATTTTATGGTATAAAGAACCATAAACAATATTATGAGATATTTTGAAACCTCACATATAATATTAATCATTACTCTACTCCTCTATAGCAATGGCCGGTTGTTGCTATTTTACTTTCCTTTTGTATCATGTGTGTATCCTGATACAGCAGACTGTCTGTAAGCTCCTGCATTATCTGTGTCGTCTGTTTGCCATCTTCTATCGTAAAAAATAAATTGTAGCGTTTGGGATGAATACAATCATCTATTTCCCTGCGCCTTTTTATCATATCAAATGGAATTCCGTTATATATCACATTACAACATTCCTCGCATACACATCTGCTGAAGAAACGATTTCCCTTATCATCCCGGATAGGAATTATCTCATTGTTCCTATTACAGTCTTTTCTGTTTCTTCTGACACATTGTGCCGACAACATAACCTGTTGATAGCCGTACAAATTAAATTCCTGTTCCCCCGGTGCAAGGCTGCCACATTCTGCAAGTGTCAGTTCCTTTGGCAGTTCAAATATGAGTTTGGGATAATATTTCAACATATATTGCCTTGCCATATTGTTATATCCATACAAAGATGCTGCACAGACACATTTATATTCTTTTAAAATGTCCTCATGCAATGCTGTAGCAAATCCGTCTATATTTCTTATATATATACCATTTATATCGGAATTTGGCAAATATTTCCCAATAGAAAAATGGCTGTTAATAATATATGGTAATGTAAGATAAACATTAATTTTCTTTTCTTTGATACGGTCTATCATTCCATTTCCACATATCACATCATACAGTTTTCTCTCTAGATACACACCGTCTACACATGAAAATTCCAGTATGGCATCCAGCTGTTGTGTCGTCAGAACACCCACCTGTACTTTGCTGTCAGCAATTGCCTCATCGTGTGTTTTTTCCCTGAAGTCAAAAGAATTCGTCCCCAAATCATTCTTTTTTCTCCGAAAAGACTGACTGATTTCTTTCTCCAGATCATCAATGGCATCTCTGCGCAGCTGTTTTACTAGGCCGAGTGGCACAAATGCATCCTCTGAAACATCCATGTTAAGCTCCGCCATATAATATTCCGTTCCACCAAGCTGAGAAATCTTTTCTTTCAATTTTACGGCATCCGCACCATGCTTATCGGCTGGAGCAACCACATCACCCTGCACAGTCACCTCATATTTTTTGCCATCTATCTCACGATAAAGGGTCAATGACAATGGTTTTCCAACTATGGCACAGAACATACCATGCAATCTGATTTTGTGAGAAGAATCCTCCGCACATAAAATATCCCGCTCCACTTCCTCCAGAATTTTATTGCAACGCGTACGCAGAACACTTTGTCCGCATACAATCTGTTTTGTCTTCGGTGCAGGAATATCCACAGACATCCCCTTTTTTCCGTCCGTACCGACAGTAACATCCATGGTAGTACCGTCTTTTAGGCGAATTTCCAATACATCACCACGATACATATCTTCCTGAAGCTCTAAGCGGATTTTTCCTGATGAAATTCCTTTGAGTTGCCCCAGCACAACACCCCGATTGTTTGGTCTGTCCTTTGATATCATACAGGTCTCCGAGGCATTTTGCTTATTACGGAAGAAATATCCATCCGTAAAGCCCCCTCTGTTATAGATATTTGCCAGACGAAGCTTTAGGCTCTCGGCCTTATTAACATCAAACCTTCCCGCAACGCAATCGTCCCGCATCTGACTGTATGCATCAACTGCGGATGCGACATAATAGGCGTTCTTCATGCGTCCCTCAATCTTAAACGAATCAATTCCGGCTGCAAAAAGCTCCGGCAACAACTCCAATGCACACATATCCTTCATGGATAAGCTATATTCTCCATCATAACATTTTCGGCATGGCTGTGCACAACGCCCCCTGTTTCCGCTCCGCTCTCCGGAAACGGAGCTCAAAAGGCACTGGCCACTGTAAGAATAGCACATTGCTCCATGCACAAATGTTTCGATTTCAATATCCACATCACGCTTTATTGCCTTTATCTCATCTAAAGACATTTCACGTGCAGTCACAACCCGGCTGGCCCCCTGTTCATGCATAAACCGTGCACCATGAACTGAGTTAATATTCATCTGTGTACTGCAATGAATATGCATATCAGGAAACAGTTGCCGTACCATCAGAAACACGCCCAGATCCTGCACTATCACCGCATCCAATCCCGCTTCATAATATGGTTGCAGATACTTACCAATTTCCTTTATTTCATTGTTTTTAATAAGTGTATTTACAGTGAGATATAATTTAACGCCATGATTATGCGCATAATCGATTGCTTTGATGACAGAATCTGAATCTAAATTTTCGGCATAAGCCCGCGCCCCAAATCGGCTGCCACCGATATAGCAGGCATCAGCCCCGGCCTTTACAGCGGCAACCAGAATATCATATGACCCGCAGGGTGCGAGTATTTCAGGTTTATAAATTCTATGAATCATTTCTACCCTTTTCGGCTTCTAACTGGATTATTTTTCTCTGAAGTGCATTAATCTGTTCCTTGTATTCTTCAATCATACGCATTGCAGATTCCTGCTTAATCTGTGCTTCTATCACCTCATGGCGCAAATCATAGAGCTGTTGTTCCTTATTACTATCCTCTGACACCATGCTGTCAGCTTTTGCTTTTGCTTTAAAATAATCATCCGCAATGTTAAGTGCAAGCAAAACGCCCTGGTACTCCGTATTCATTCTCCTGTATTGATCGGAGGTTTTGCACTCGGCGATTTTGCCGTTAATATAGGTCGCAACATTTTGCAGATAATCTTCTCCCTCATAACCGCTCAACGTATAAACCTTACCATTTATCACAACCGGAATATCAACTTTATTTGCCATTTTCATTCTCCTTTGTTTTAATCATGTTCTATCATATCTTCCAAACCAAAATGTTTGTAGCAATGTTCCGTTACAATTCTACCACGCGGTGTACGATTTATAAAGCCGTTTTTAATCAAATATGGTTCATACACGTCCTCAAGCGTGCCCGGATCCTCTCCGATAGCTGCCGCAAGTGTGTCAAGCCCCACCGGGCCGCCGCCAAATTTATATATCATAGTCTCAAGGATACTCCGGTCTGTATTGTCCAAACCCTGTGCATCTACTTCCAATCTGTCCAATGCGGTCTTTGCCACATCAAAGTTAATATCACCATCGTGCTCCACTTCCGCAAAATCCCTGACACGTTTTAACAGCCGATTAGCAAGTCTTGGTGTCCCTCTGGAACGCTTTGCAATCTCCAACGCCCCTTCATCATCAATATGAACACCTAAAACCGACGCAGAGCGAATAATAATCTGCATAAGCTCCATAACATTGTAAAATTCCAGTCTGTTTACAACACCAAATCTGTCACGAAGCGGTGCAGTAAGCATACCGGCCCTCGTCGTAGCACCAACCAGCGTAAACCGCGGCAAATCCAGACGTATGGAACGTGCTCCTGCGCCCTTTCCGATCACAATGTCGATAGCAAAATCTTCCATAGCCGGATAAAGAACCTCTTCTACCTGTTTATTCAATCTGTGAATCTCATCAATGAATAAAACATCATTTTCAGACAAATTATTTAAAATAGCTGCAAGTTCACCAGGTTTTTCAATAGCCGGACCGGATGTAATCTTCATATTTACACCCATTTCCTCCGCAACAATCCCAGCCAGCGTTGTTTTCCCTAATCCAGGCGGGCCGTACAGCAGAACATGATCCAAGGACTCATGCCTTTTCTTGGCAGCTTCAATAAAGACCTTCAGATTCTTTTTCGCTTTTTCCTGCCCTATATATTCCGACAAAGATTTTGGTCTTAAGCCCTGTTCAATTTTATCATCCTCCGGAATGATATCCGCACTGATAATCCGTTCCATTTATTTATCCATTCTGCTTTCTTTTACATAATTTTTTTCAGAGCAGCCGAAAGTAATGCTTCCACTGTCATATTTTCGCTGCCCTCCACTTTCTTTATCGCCCTTAGTGCCTCCACATTGGAATATCCGAGACTGGTGAGAGCCATAGCTGTTTCCGATATAATATCATTACTTCCCGATTCTGACAAGTCATCTCCGTCCACCATATCATCAAAGACATCCTCAAGCTTAAATTTATCTTTGAGTTCCATCGCAACGCGCTGTGCCGTTTTGGTACCTACGCCATTTGCCTTTGCAATCGCTTTATAATCATCGGATAAAACCGCAATACGGAGCTCATCTATCGTCAGTGCAGACATAATTGCCAGTGCCCCTTTCGGTCCAATTCCACTCACAGAAATAAGGAGCTTGAACACATGTATTTCATCCCTTGACAGAAAACCATACAGTGTCACATCATCCTCACGAATATGTAAATAAGTATATATCGTTACCTTGTCATGTAACATAACGCTACCTGTCACATAGGCACTGGTCATAATACGATAACCGATTCCTCCGTTTTCCACGACCAGCATATCTCCGGTTATATATTCTATTGTTCCTTTAATATACTCAAACATCCTTTTCCCCTAAAAAAGAGTGTTGCCATAGGCAACACTCTATGTAATCATTTTATAAAAACTCGAAGTCTGCTTCTTCCTCTTCCTCACCGTCTCCAATCATCATGCGATCCGGCTTTCTCGCATCCTCAATCTCACCTACGAAAATCTCATCGTCATCATCATCCGAACTCGAAACTGTTGCCGTATTCTCTTCTTTCTTGAAGAATTTGGATGATGCCGATTCCTTTGGTGCCTCCTTTGGCTCTTCTTTTACCGTTTCCGTCTTCGGTGCTGTGGCATGCTCTAATTTCTCACCCTGAGCTTTTGCCTTTGCTATAATCTGAGCGGCAGCCTCCTCGGCATTTTTGATAATCTCATCCGCCTTTTTCTTTGCATCTGCCGTATCATCTTCATCATAGGAAGATACATTTTCCATTTTCTGAACTTTATTTTCCAGATCAAACATCTTTAATCTGCTTTCCTGCAATGAGGCATTAAGTTTTTCAAGATTACTGGATAACTCTGTATTTTTTTGATATAATTCATCATATGCTCTATATACAGAATCTACAAAGCTATCTACATCCATCGGCTTGTATCCGAACAAACCTTTTTTAAACTTCTGTGTCTTTATGTCTAGTGGTTGTATCATAGAAATCTCCTCCGTGCCTATTATTCATGTATAAAATTATATCATAATAGCCAAAAAAAACAAGCTTTTATTTAAAAATACAGTAAAACAATACAATAATCACAGGCATATCGGTAGCCTCCCTCAAAAAAATATGATATAATGAGCATTGCGACGATGAACGCTTGCGTTCATCGGCATAATG
>CAMAMD010000086.1 GCA_945836785.1 uncultured Clostridium sp. | reverse complement strand
ATAATCCTATTATGAATATAATAGTGTATGCAGGCATATGCAACAATTTAATCAGCATATTCATAAATAGTATTTTTTGATAATCTGATTCAGACCTGTTCATTTTTACAAGTCCGATAACTGTAGATATAACAGTGACGAAAAAGCATACTAATAAAATTACTGAATAAGGACCTTCTGCAATAGGCATCCAATAATAGTCTGTAATTTTAAAAAGAAATAATATCGTTGATATAACAAAACCTGCTGATATTAAATGAGGATATACAATTAATGGTATTAAAAACAATCTCCAATGCGATGACATTCCTTATTCTCCTTTCTACTACTATGTTATTTATCCCACCAGATTAACCAAACTGTGCGACTTACATCATCAAAGATCATAAAATCACTTAAATATGAATTATCCTGAACAGCGGTTTTTAATCTATTTCCTCAGCCCATGCTTCATACCAATCGGCACTACTTACGAGCATATATTTGCTGAAATGAGTTGTTACAACGCTGACCGTACCATTTTCTTCATCAAGTATGGTGTCCAATTCGACAAACTTATGATTAATCTCATCATACCATAGGTATAAAAGATTATCAAATGGTATTCCCCCAAGCATATCCTTATCAATTTAACTCTCAACATAGGTATTGTTCTGTAGAGTCTCTTATTCAGACAGAATAATTATAAAAAATATAGTTCATGCAGACATTTTATTATTCTATATTCTTTAAATTTTCTCAAAAAACACATTGACGGGATATAGCAGATATCTGCTATATCCCGTCAATATGTCTCTGGGGCACTAAACCTTCTGAATTTCATTTTATATTTTTTTGTTTCCATAATGGCTCATATATTCCCTGTTGAACATCACAAATATTTACTGCAGCCACAGGAAATTGTCATCCGTACTTAAAAATTCCAGATTATTTATAAAGATAATCTTACTTATCCCCTCTTTTTCAGCCAGCTCGCTTATACTCTGATGATAGTATCTGAGATCAACCACATATATTTCACTGTAATTGTCCGCCAGCAAAGGTAATAAACTGTGGGCATAGGAATCCTTAATCACCAGTATTTTTTCTTTATTTTCTGCATTGCTTGTAATCTTGACATAAGAATGATTTCCGTCCAGATAGGTTGTGTACTTATCTTTAATGAACAGATTATCCAAATTATACAAGCTGTCAGTCGTCACGCCGTCATCTAAATACGCTACCTGATAGGTTCCTTTTGGGTTCATGTACAGTAATATCTCGTCTGGTTTCTGTGAAAAAGTCGGTGCGTTGGAATACTGCGTTCCAAAAAATGCATCACTTCCCACCTGAATATCATAGTCCTCCTCCGGTGTGGCTGTTTGCCCAAGGGCATCACATAGCACTGTATATCCGATATACGCCCCATGCATGGTCCAATGATGATCTGTCCTGTAATATATATACGAATCCCGCTCCTGCATGAGTGCCTGTGTACAATCCGCTATCCGAATTTCCTCCGCCGCACTTCCGGTTATATAAGCCATTACCTCCCCCTGGTCATAGCAGGTGGCAAACGGTGGCAGCTTATCTTCATATATATAACAGGCATTCGGTGCCAAAAGCCATGTGAACTCATATTCAGGATGTGCCTCCACAAATTCATTGATATAACCAATATTTTTAGACAACTGGTTATACGGATTTTCATAATCCTGAATCAGCATGTCATCCTTTCCGAAATATACACCATTGATGTAGCTTTGATTAAGCATCCTGTTTTCTGATATTTTAAGCCTGACCAAAAAATCCTTCCCCATAATCTGGTCACTCATATACGTTTCAAACTTCTCCGTAAAACTCCCCTCCAGCACTGCCTTTGCGGTCACCTGCGGAAACTGAGTCAGATTACGGTTTTCCATCTCAGAGAAATCCCTGTCTTTTGCCAGAACCGAGCCAACAGCAAACACCAGAATATACAAAATAAATAAAACAGAAAGTATTTTATTTTTCATGCCCGATTCCTCCTAAAATCTAAAATATAAAAACGGATTAAATGCATCGCTGGCAAGAAATGCTGTTGCAAGCAAAAGCACTGCAAAAAGGAAAATAATTTCCAGTGTACCACCCACTATATGCCCGGTACTGCTTTTCCGTTCCACAAGCAGCTTTCCGAGTTTCTTCGGAAACGGAGTTGCACCCAGACACGCTATCAATATAAATAATCCGTATGACAACAGATAAAATATCGTTCTGTCATTCAAAAACGGCAGACCATTCATGCCAAACATATTTCCAAGTGCCGTTCCAAGTGCCGACATATCATCATACGAAAAGATTACCCAGCCAAGATTGATAAAAAAGAGCGCATACATATGCTGTAATATTCCCGGAAGCTTCTCCAGCTTCGCGAGCAGTCCGATTTTTTCAATCATAAGCAAAACAAAATAATACAATCCCCATATGACGAAATTCCATTCTGCCCCGTGCCAGAAACCGGTCAGTAACCATACAATAAAAATATTGCGCAGTGTTTTTACTTTCCCTTTCCGATTGCCACCCAATGGTATATAAACATAATCCCGAAACCAGGTAGAAAGCGAAATATGCCATCTACGCCAAAATTCCGTGATGCTTTTAGAAATATAAGGATAATTAAAATTCTCCGGGAAATGGAATCCAAACATTCTGCCAAGCCCAAGCGCCATATCAGAATATCCCGAGAAATCAAAATATATCTGCAACGAAAATGCCACCGAACAAATCCATGACAGAAGAATCGTATTTTCCTCTGACGGCAGCACAGACAGCACATCATATATTTCTCCCGCCACATTTGCAATCAGCACTTTCTTGCCCAGACCTGTGATAAACCGTCTGACACCCTCTCCGAAATCATCTACCGTTTCACGACGCTCGGTCAGTTCCCGTGCAATACAATCATATCGGACAATCGGTCCTGCAATCAGCTGTGGGAACAATGTAATGTACGTCCCCAGGTTAATAATATTTTTCTGCGGTTTTGCAGTTCCTCTATACACATCCACCGAATAGGACAAAATCTGGAACGTATAAAATGATATGCCAAGCGGCAAAGCCAATTCGGGCACTGAAATACGAACGCCAGGGATTCTACTGATATTTTCCGCAAAAAATCCCAGATACTTGAAAAAGACCAGCAATCCAAGATTCAACACAATCGATAAAACCACCGCAAGCCTTGCTCTTTTTGTTTGCTCCTTCTGCATAAAATAATCCGTAAGCAAACCCATCACATAACCTATGAGAATAGATGCCATCATGACAAACACGTACTTCGGCTCTCCCCACGCATAAAACAGCAGGGAAAACACCAGCAACACCGTATTTTTTAACAGTCTCGGGCTCATATAATATACCAATAATATAATCGGTAAAAATGCAAATAAAAAAGTAATGCTTGAAAATAACATTCTTCAGTCTCTCCTGGTCTCATATTTCATAATTTCGTGTTTCCATCTGCTTTCATACATCTGTCTATGACGCACTCCATGGCACAATATCAGCAACATAGCGGCTTTTTTCTTTTACTTTGCCTGCTACCATTCCCGGTGTGAAAATCACAAGCTTATGTCTTGCCCTCGTCATTGCCACATAAAACATCCGCCGTTCCTCCTCAAGCTCCGATGCGGATTTCGCCTTTTTGTGCGGCGTGACGCCTTCAACTGCATCTATTATGTAAACACAATCAAACTCAAGTCCTTTTGCACTATGCATAGTCATTAGCTGCAAACCATTGCGTGTTCCAATATGTGTTTTCTGCCTTTTCAAAACCTCAGCATAATCATCCACAAATTCAAATAATTCCCCAAAGCTTGTCATGTCTATAATCATAGCCGCAAATTCATCCAGAATATCAAAAAACTCGCCAGCCTCCATTTGCCTGTACTCTGCATACTCTTTCAGATAATCATCATACCCCACAAAATTTCGAATAAAATTTAAAGCCGGATACGGGCGCAATTTCTTTATTACCTTTAAATCGGCCATCATCTTATCCAGCCTGTCGACAGCATAATCCTTATCCCGCAACCGCCATCTGAGTGCATCATAATCCACCGGGTCCTCCAAAAGGACATCACGATTGATATATCGCCCCGGTTTGTTTACAATCCGCAGAAATCGTGCGCGGGACATATCCCCAACAGCTACATGCATATAGTCAAGCATGTTTCTCACAACAAAATGTTCAAAAATATTTGGCATGGAATCACTGATTGAATACGGTATATTATAGCTGTCAAGCTTGTACACAAGCCGTCTCGGCTGTAAGTTTGTCCGATATAAAACAGCCTGATTTTCCAGTGGTATACCTTTTGCACAGTTCTTCTTGATTTCATTGATTAAAGCCTGATTTTCTTCATTGCCATCTTTTACAGCCAGCACACAAACCTCACCATTTGCCCGACTTTGCGATTTGAGATTTTTCTGAAACCTGTTTTTATTTTTGGAAATTAATCCAGCCGCGGCCTCAGTGATTTTTATATCACATCTGTAATTATCTCCTAATGTGACCTTCTCACAATTTGGAAAATCTTTTGCAAACTGCTGCATAATCTCAGGCCTTGCCCCACGGAAACCGTATACGGACTGATCATCATCCCCAACCACAAACACATTTCCCGTCGGTTGAACCAGCAGCTTCAATATCTCATATTGTATCCTGTTACTGTCCTGAAATTCATCCACCATAACATATCGAAATATCTGTCTGCACCGTTCCAATATATCTTCTCGTTTTGTCAATAAATCATAACACATGACCATCATATCATCAAAATCAATTTTCCCCATGCGTCTTAATTCTGCATCCAGTTTTCGGTATAAAATTCGAAATGTTTCTTCAGGCATATCCTTGCTATAATAGTTTGCGATATCTATCATATCACATTTTACATAGCTTATCTGGGCCAGCACGCTCGATATGATATCTTCTTTGTTGTCATATTGGACAGATATCTGTTTTAAGATACGCTCTAATACATTTTTCTTTTCATCGTCGGATATAACATCGGAACTATTCAGATTATACGCAGTCTTAATAATCCAGAAAAAAACAGAATGAAAGGTGCCAAATCTGACATGATACTCCCGCCCGCGTATTAATTCATGAAATCTGCTTTCCATTTCCCTTGCGGCAGCTCTGGTAAATGTAATAACAAGAATATCTGCGGGAGAAACTCCCGCAGATTCAATAAGATACTTTATTCGTTCTGTAATCACAGTGGTTTTACCGCTGCCCGGTCCCGCAATGACAAGCATACTGCCTTCCACATGCCGAATTGCCTGTCGCTGCTGCTCACTGTATATTTCATTCAGATGATAACGATCTTGTGTTTTGCCGTCATGCATATTAATTAGCTCCACAGCACTTCTTATATTTCTTACCACTGCCACATGGACAAGGATCATTACGTCCTACCTTCGGTGGCTTTACAATCGTTCTGGAGGACTTCTCAATCTTGTACAGCTCTTTTCTTCTCTCAGCTGTCAGGATATCATCCCACTGTGGTAATGTATACAGCCATTCTGCATTACATCCCACCATATTCATATAAAGCTTCTCAGGATCAAAAGCAAGAGAAACCTCTGTATCCTCTGTCAGATCATCTATATTATTTGGTTTCAACAAGCTCTCATCTATTCCATCCAGGAATCCAACCATAAGCTCAATCGTAACATCAAACTGTTCAGCCAGCTCCTTTACTGTTCCGTGTACATATTCCTTCGGACAGCTTAATATCTGCTCATAAATACCCTTTTCCTTCTGGAAATAATTAAGCCAGAATTCCTTTCCCTCAGGTGTTCTGTCATCAAGACCATATGCATGGTCACGCCAATCCTTT
>CAMAMD010000085.1 GCA_945836785.1 uncultured Clostridium sp. | reverse complement strand
TACCGCTTGATTGTACAATAATCACCGGAACTTGTAAAGCATTTTGAAGCTCCTCTAAGGTCATATCATCCAAAAAGATATCCTCGTCAGCCTTTAAAACATTACATGGTAAAAGCAATGCTTTTCCAAGGTCTTTTCCCTTTAACTGTCTCACAATATCCTGTCCGGTAAGCAGTCCTGTCACTGTAATTTTTTCTCCAAAAAAATCATTTCTAATGGGATACACATGAATATCAACCCCCGGTGCCGCTTCCCGGATTTTATCCATGATTTTCAACATGGTATCATATATCAAAAGACCGGACACCGTGGATACGGCATAGTTTCCCTGATACGGGATTCCACCATGCGTATGAAGATATTCTTCTACTGCTTCGGACACTTCATTGATAAGGAGCCTTGTCATACCGACACCATTTTCAAGTTGCACATATCCATCGTAATTATACTCGTCCGGCACTTCAAGTCCCGCATTGATATACCATTCATCGCTGGCATGTACAAAATGAAATCCAAATCGCTCCATCGCAATATCCTGATAATGCTGTACCGTCTCTATCAGATTGACGGCATCCTCAGAAGTAAAGCTTTCCAATTTGCATAATCCCTCTCTGTACCGCGACAATCCAACCGGAACAATGGAAAGGCTCTCCATCACTGGGGCATATCGAAGCAGATCTTCTATTGTTTTCTCCAACTCTCTTCCGTCATTCAGTCCCTTACACAACACTACCTGTGCATTCATCGGGATTCCTGCCTCATACAGCATATCCATATAATGTATGATTCTGCCGGCAAATCTGTTATGGAGCATACGGCAACGCAGCTCCTCATTTGTCGTGTGCACAGAGATATTAATCGGAGCCAGTTTGTACTTAATGATACGCTCTATATCCTTATCCTGCATATTGGTAAGTGATACATAGTTTCCCTGCAGAAATGACAGTCTGGTATCGTCATCCTTAAAATATATTGTATCACGCATCCCGGGAGGATTCTGATCAATAAAGCAGAAAACGCATTTATTATGACAGCTTTTATATTGATCCATCAGGGACTCGCCAAATATAAGCCCTAAATCCTCCTCGTAATCCTTTTCGACTTCAAGCAACCATTCCTCACCGTCTGCCTTTTCAATCAGCACTTCCAGATACTCATCATTGATAAGATAGTGATAATCAAAAATATCATCTATCTCCTGCCCATTAATGGCAAGCAGATTATCACCCGCCTCGATTTCGAGTTCCTCCGCAATACTTCCCGATTCAATTCCGTCTATAGTATGTTTTTTCATATTGATTTAACTTTCCAATCTGCCACCGCACTATGCCAAAAGCATCATTACGGCCGCTAAATTTCCGCGCATACCATGAGAAGCGCGATGCGAGTAAAAAATATTTGGATTACAGCATGTACACAAATCCGGCATGGCAATATTTTCCTTTTGCACTCCTGCACCGATGAGATTATATCTGCATGCCTTGTGCAAATCCAGCTGATATTTGCCGTTTCCCTTATCATATATCATATCCGAGAACTGTGACTCGTTGTAGGTCTGTCTGAATTTCTCTGCCACATCCTCACTCACCTCATAACAATGCACACATATTGATGGACCGATTGCACACCGGATATCCTGTGCCTGACATCCGTACACAGTTTCCATTTTACGAACCATCTCTGCCGCAATATTAGCCACGGTTCCTTTCCAGCCCGAATGAGCAAGTCCAATAACACGCTGTACAGGATCATAAAAGTACAGTGGCACGCAATCCGCATAAAATGTAATAAGCGGAAGATTCTTAACATCCGTTACAAGTCCATCTATACCTTTCAGGTCTGAGGCGGTCATCATACCTTTTCCGGCATCCGCATCCGAAACCACATGAATCTTTGTATCATGTACCTGATCGGAAAAAACCAGCCTCCTATGGTCATATCCGGCTGCCGCACCAAATCTCCTGTGATTTTCCATAACATTTTCAGATTTATCTCCTCTGGAAAAGCTCAGATTCAAACTGTACAAGTGTTTTGTGCTAACACCGCCAAATCTTGTAGAAAAGCCATTCATAACCTCCGGGTATGCATCATATATTTTATAACGAACCACCGGTATCATAGAACCATCAACCGGGATATAGTCTATCCTTGTACTCCTGTTGCCCCCGTATTGGAACCCATCCATATAATGTAAGTTTGATTCTTCATGTTCGAGCATGGCTCCGTCATCAGGTCTGATATCAAATCGGATTCTTTCCATACCACAACTCCTTTATATAATATTTACACTAATTTATATATTCAAACGCATCTTTCACATGCATAATCTCATTTCCAAGAATTCCAATTACATCAAATCGGATTGATGTATGATCAATCGGTATTTTATGCTGATTCAGATAAAATAATGCTGCCTGGCTTATTTTTCTCTGTTTTGCAATGCCAACCGCCTCCAAAGGATGTCCCTCCCGCAGATTGGCACGATATTTTACTTCTGCGAATACGATTGTGTTTCCGTCACGGGCTACAATATCTATTTCTGCCTGCCGCACTCTGTAATTTCGTTCAATGATAAAATATCCCTGTTCACACAGATAATCGGCAGCCTGTTCCTCATATGCCTTCCCGATACTCTTTGTATTTTTCATGTTGTGTACCTCAAATATGATTTTACAAAATTACGCCCATCCATACTGCTTATCTGTCGAGCTTAGATTTGATTTTATCCATTTTATCCACATAAACAAGAATTTCCGCTACAACACCATACAGCTCCGGCGGAATACAGTCTCCGATATCAAGCTTGAGCAAAGTTTCTGTCAGATCAGTATCCTTATACAAAGGTACATCATTTTCTTTTGCTGTATCGATAATCTTATCTGCAAGTTTTCCCTGCCCCGCCGCAACCACCTGCGGAGCCTGATTTCCCGGCTCATAGAGCAAGGCGACAGCTTTCTTCTTGTCTCCCTGTGTACTCTTTTTCCCTTTCCCGATATTGATATTTTCAGCAGCCATATTGCCTCCTACATTCTCACATCAAATGAATACCGCTTAACACTTCTCTCCATATCCTGTCCCAGCATATCATGTACAACCATATTCTGTGATATATCAGGTGTTTTCTCACGGGTAACAGTCTCGTTTACGAGAGAATATCCGTTTTCTCCGATTGCCAGTTCCAGCATGCTCATATGCTCATCTATAATTTTTGCACTGATTTCATCCTCCACATAAAATCTGGTATGAACCACGTTCCCACTCAGACTCACATGCACGTCTGTGGCCCCAAGGTGCTCCATATCAAGATGAAGAAGCGCACTGACATCCTCTTTTGCAGATTTTATACTGCGCTTATTCATATACACAAACAATTCCGAATTCATATTCTGTTCAGACAGGTGCACCGGTATCTGGGCATATGTATACATCTGATTCAGATTTTGAATAAAATCCAGACGTTCCTGCATTCCTTTTGCAGTTTCATTCATCTGCTGACCAGCCTTGCCACCAGCATCCGAAAACGTATTTAACAGCTTACCAGCCTTTTCATATATACTTTTGTACAAATCATCAATCTCTTTCGGCTCTTCCATTTTCTCTGCATCAATAGAAAACTTTTGTTTTAAGGCCTCTCGGAAAAATTCCTTATAACCATCCGATTGAAAAAAGTGAATTAGCTGCTCTTTGCCAAGCTCTCCCTGATTTTGCAATAGGCGATTCATGTTATTTAAAAGTTGAAATGGTGTTTTGCTATCCAAAACAAGCTGTTGCATCTGGCTTTGAGACACACCTTGTTCACCCAGTGCCTCTAACAAAGCGCGTGTAGATGCATTACCTGATTGAAACATCCCATCTGAAAATTCTGCCACCTCTGCCGACACCTGTGCCATTTGTTCTCCCTGACCTGCTTCCTGCATCATATCAACCGCATTTTCCATTTTCATCGACGCAATATCCTGTTCATCACTGAATATCCCTGTCATTGTTTCCTGAAAAGTGAGAACTTCCTCTATCGTACTTGCCGAGGCAAGCATACTGTCCATCGTTTCCGCCGAAAAATCCATCACGCCCGCAGTCAATGTATCAAGGGATGCGGCAAGCTGATGTGTATTTGCCAAATACGCACTATACTCACCAATATTCGCATCATTTACGGGAATTCCCAGCTTATTCAAAGATATAAGCGTGTCAATGGATGCTTCGGGATATCTGTATGTCTGTTGCATAACTTTCTGCATTGAAGCCTTATCCACAGGCATACCCTGCTGCATCAGAGTTTCTGCAATCCGATAATTTTTCTCTGTCGGAGATATATTATTCATATCCAGTGCTTTGAAAATGGCATTATCTTTCATGGCACTTTGATTTTCCAAAAACGGACGAATCACCACATTTGCACCATCATTTTCCTTTACCAGAAAAGTAAGTGAATCACCAATATTTAGATTTACCGATTCTGCCATATGGGCAAGCAGGGTCTTACTGTTATCAAGTGCAATCTGCACATCATGATTTGTGATATCTAATATCTTACCATGGAATAACTGCCCCTCAGACACCTGGGATATCTGTGCATTTGCTGACATTTCTCCGTCTGGAGCCTGAACAGTCCCACCGGAAGATACAGCGGAATTTCCTGTAGGTGCTGTTAAATTCATGTTTCTGGCAGAAATATTGTAACTGTTATCTGATATGTTCATACAACCACCTGTTCCTGCAATCATTGTTCAACTGTTACATGAAATGATTCTAAACGAAATTACCGATAAAGCTTTTTCTATGTATTGGGGATGGTCCAAGTTTTTTTATTGCCTCAATATGTTTTGCCGATCCGTAACCCATATTATTCTCAAAATCATAACCGGGATAAAGCTTCTCATATTCTCCCATCATCCGGTCACGGGTAACTTTTGCCACGATACTTGCCGCAGCAATAGAAGCAGACAAGGTATCCCCTTTTATTATCGGCACCTGCTGTACATCTACTTGAGGTATTTTCACCGCATCGTTCAATAAAATATCCGGTTTTACAGAAAGGTTTCCGATTGCCATTCGCATTGCCTCATAGGTTGCCTGCAATATATTAATTTCATCTATTCTCTGTTCTGAGGATATACCCAAGCCGTATGCCACAGCTTTTTCTATGATAATATCGTAAAGCTCCTCCCGTTTTTTTCTTGAAACCTGTTTTGAATCATTCAAATATAAAATACGCTCGTCCATAGGCAGAATAACAGCACATGCCACAACCGGACCGGCCAGGGGACCTCTACCAACTTCATCAATTCCACAGATATACCTGTACCCCATATCATAATACTTTTTTTCAAATGTGAGCATTTTTTCTGTGCGCTGCTGTTCCGCATCCAGTGCATCCAGTCTGCTCTTTGCCTGATGAACCAGTGCTATCACGCCTGTCCTGCTGTCTGCAGCATAATTTCTAATAAATTGTTCCAATCCATCCTGATTCTCGTTACCTATCTGCTGTAATTCTTTTTTTATTTCTCCTATGTTCATATCTTCTCCCTATATTGAAATGGCTGCCACATAAATACGGCAGCCCATATCTGTTCTTTATTTAATGATACCAAAGCTTGAAAACGGATAAATCCGCAATATAACCTTTCCTACAATATCCTTGCGGTTAACGTTCCCCACGTCTGCCCAACGGCTGTCCTGACTGTTATTGCGATTATCACCTAATACAAAATATTCATCTTCACCCAGCAGAACAGGCTGATTTGCCCGTCCCAGATTTGTGGGCAGGATTGTCTCCATACCATAATCCTCTTTCAAGAGCTGTTCGTTAATAAAGATATTTCCGTCCTGATCAATACGCACAGTCTCCCCCGGCAATCCGATTATTCTCTTTACATAGGTTGTATCTTCATCATAATTAAATATAATAACATCAAACCGCTTTGGGTCGCCAAACCTATATGATAATTTGTCCACCCACAGATTATCGTTAT
>CAMAMD010000084.1 GCA_945836785.1 uncultured Clostridium sp. | reverse complement strand
CTCAAATTCTTTCATGAACTGAACAAGCTTCTCAACACCTTCGATTGGCATTGCGTTGTAGATAGATGCACGCATACCGCCAACGGTTCTATGACCTTTCAGATTTACAAAGCCTGCTGCTGTTGCTTCTTTTACAAATTTCGCATCCAGCTCCTCATTACCGGTTACAAAAGGTACATTCATAAGGGAACGGTCTTTCTTCACAACGGTTCCATGGAACATCTTAGATGAATCAAGGAAGTCATAAAGGATAGCAGCTTTCTTCTCATTATGTATCTTCATAGCTGAAAGACCACCCATCTCCTTTACCCACTTGAATACCAGACCACAGATGTAAATACCGTAGCATGGCGGTGTATTGTAAAGAGAATCATTGTCAGCCTGTGTCTTATACTTAAGCATGGTTGGAGTAAACGGCATAACATCGTCCCGGATTAAATCCTCACGAATAATTACAACAACAACTCCGGCAGGACCAACGTTCTTCTGTACACCAAAGTAAATAAGGCCATAATCTGATACATTTACCGGCTGTGAAAGAATATCAGATGACATATCGGCAACAAGTATCTTCCCTTTTGTATTTGGCAGTTCCTTGTATGTTGTACCATAGATTGTATTGTTATGGCAGATATATACATAATCAGCATCCTCTGAAATCGGAAGATCCGAGCAGTCCGGTATATAAGAGAATGTCTTATCTGCTGAAGAAGCGATTGCATTTGCCGTACCATATTTCTTTGCTTCCTCATAAGCCTTCTTTGCCCACTGACCTGTAATGATATAATCAGCCACACCGTTCTTCATCAGGTTCATCGGGATTGCCGCAAACTGCTGTGAAGCACCGCCCTGCAGGAACAATACCTTGTAATTATCAGGAATCTCCATCAAATCTCTCAAATCACGTTCCGCCTCTTTGATGATGTTATCATATACCTTGGAACGATGGCTCATCTCCATTACACTCATACCTGAACCCTTATAGTCCAACATCTCATCTGCAGCCTGCTTCAATACAACCTCAGGTAAAACCGAAGGTCCTGCTGAAAAATTAAATACTCTTGCCATTATCTGACTCCTCCTACTTTCTATTATCTAAATCCTGCTGGTCAAAACAGGTTTCAAGTGCTGCTCCCGCTGCAACCATAGGCCATACCTTGTCATCCTCACCTATGATACAGTCAATTACAACCGGTGCGTTAAGTTCGAGTGCTTTCTTAAACGCCTCCTCGAATTCCGCAAGCGTTGTCGCTCTCATTCCTGTTGCACCAAGTGCATCTGCTACTTTTACAAAATCAACATTATCGTTTAATATTGTATTAGAATATCTATGATCGTAGAACAATGTCTGCCACTGTCTTACCATTCCAAGTACATGGTTGTTGATGACAACCTGTATAATCGGAATATTATATCTGGCAGCAGTTGCTATCTCATTCATATTCATTCTGAAGCATCCGTCCCCGGCAATATTTACAGTCACATTTTCAGGCTTACCAACCTTTGCTCCAATACATGCTCCGACACCGAAGCCCATGGTTCCAAGTCCACCTGATGAAAGGAACTGTCTTGGCGTTGTGTATTTGTAATACTGTGCCGCCCACATCTGATGCTGTCCGACATCTGTTGTAATCGTAGCTTTTCCTTCGGTTATCTCATATATCTTATTTATGATTGCAGGTCCGGTCAGATTCACCAAATCTCCGTGATCCGGATACTCTTTTCTTAAATCATCGATCTCAGCCATCCATGCAGCATGCTCCATAGCCTTAATTCTGGTTGCAATCATTTTCAGTACTTCTTTGGCATCCCCGATTACACTACAGTCTACTGTAATATTTTTATCAATCTCAGCCGCATCCACATCAATATGTATAATCTTTGCATTATTTGCAAACTTTGAAGCATTTCCGATGACACGATCTGAAAATCTTGCACCGACTACAATCAATAAATCAGCCTTATTAACACCAAAATTAGATACCTTGGTGCCATGCATGCCTATCATTCCTGTATATCTGTCAGATGTGCCGTCAAATGCACCTTTTCCCATCAATGTATCACAGACAGGTGCATCTATCTTCTCTACAAATTTCTTTAACTCCTTTGATGCTCCGGCAGTAATCACACCTCCTCCGGCTATGACAAACGGTCTCTCAGACTTCTCAATCATGCGAATTGCCTGATCTAAATCGTCTGCCTTAATTGTAGCAGTTACCCTTTCTATTGGCTCCGGTGCCTTTGGCTCATAATCTGCCACGTTGGCTGTTACATCTTTCGTAACATCCACAAGAACAGGCCCCGGTCTTCCGCTTTGTGCAATCTTAAATGCCCTGCGGATTGTATCTGCAAGTTCATGCACATTTTTTACAATAAAGCTGTGCTTTGTGATAGGCATTACCACGCCTGCAATATCTATCTCCTGGAAACTGTCCTTACCAAGCAGTGATACACCTACATTTGCAGTTATCGCAACAAGCGGGATGGAATCCATATATGCAGTCGCAATACCCGTCACAAGATTTGTTGCACCCGGACCGGATGTTGCCATGCATACACCAACTTTTCCTGTAGCACGTGCATAACCATCAGCAGCGTGTGCAGCTCCCTGCTCATGGGAAGTTAAAATATGATGTATCTCATCCTGATGTTTGTAGAGTGCATCATATACATTCAGAATTGTTCCTCCCGGATATCCAAATACAGTATCAACACCCTGCTCTTTCAGGCACTCGATAATAATCTCTGAACCTGTTAACTGTTTCATATTCTTTCTCCTTTATTCATATCTACAACCGAATTTTACAGTTATATTCGTTCTTTCTGTTATTTCATAAACTTTAGAATAACATATAATAATACATTATTCAACACTTTCCACCGCATATACGGTATAAGTCCTATCTGTTATTTCTACAATTCAAGGATCGCACCGCGATTACCCGACGTTACCATTTTTGCGTATCTTGCAAGATATCCTGTGGTTACTTTTGGCTCACGTGGTGTCCATGCCGCTTTTCTTCTCGCAAGCTCCTCATCAGAAACCTTAAGCTCCAGCTTACATGCGTCGATGTCAATACTAATAATATCACCCTCTTCAACCAGAGCAATCGGTCCGCCTACAGCAGCCTCCGGAGATACGTGTCCGATTGAAGCCCCACGGCTTGCACCTGAGAAACGTCCGTCTGTTATAAGTGCTACAGAAGAGCCAAGTCCCATACCTGCAATTGCAGATGTAGGATTCAGCATTTCTCTCATTCCAGGGCCACCCTTAGGTCCCTCGTATCTTATTACAACAACATCGCCTGCAACAATTTTTCCGCCCTTTATTGCAGCGATTGCATCCTCCTCACACTCAAATACTCTTGCAGGGCCCTCATGCTGTAACATCTCAGGAACTACCGCTGAACGTTTTACAACTGAACCGTCAGGTGCAAGATTTCCCTTGAGAACTGCAAGACCGCCAGTCTTTGAATATGGATTATCAAGCGTTCTTATTACCTCAGGATTCTTATTTACATGACCCTTAACAGCTTCACCTAAGGTTTTACCGGTTACAGTCATACAATCCTCATTGATAAGTCCTGCCTCACACAGCTGATTGATAACTGCATATACACCACCAGCCTCATTAAGGTCTTCCATATATGTAGGACCGGCCGGTGCGAGGTGACAAAGGTTCGGAGTCTTTGCACTTATCTCATTTGCCATTGCAATATCGAAATCAAAGCCAATCTCATGTGCAATTGCCGGAATATGAAGCATAGAGTTTGTTGAACAGCCAAGTGCCATATCAACAGTAAGCGCATTCATGATTGCATCCTTAGTGATGATATCTCTTGGGCGAATATCCTTCTTAACCATATCCATTACTGCATAGCCTGCACGCTTAGCAAGCTTAAGCCTCTCTGAATACACTGCCGGAATTGTACCATTTCCGGGAAGCCCCATACCAAGTGCCTCAGTCAGACAGTTCATTGAGTTTGCTGTGTACATACCTGAGCATGAGCCGCATGTAGGACAGGTTTTACACTCCATCTCATAGACATCCTCCTCACTCATTGTTCCTGCTGCGTAAGAACCGACTGCCTCAAACATAGATGAGAGACTGGTCTTATGTCCCTTTACATGGCCTGCAAGCATCGGACCGCCGGATACGAATACTGTAGGAACATTTACTCTTGCTGCTGCCATAAGAAGACCCGGAACATTTTTATCGCAGTTCGGAATCATGACAAGGGCATCAAACTGATGTGCAATTGCCATACACTCTGTTGAATCTGCAATCAGATCTCTCGTGACCAGAGAATACTTCATACCGATATGTCCCATAGCAATACCGTCACATACTGCAATTGCAGGGAACATAATAGGTGCACCACCTGCTTCTGCAACACCAAGCTTAACTGCCTGTGCAATCTTATCCAGATTCATATGACCCGGTACAATCTCGTTGTATGAACAAACAATACCAACCAACGGCTTTGATAATTCCTCTTCCGTCATTCCAAGGGCATTGAACAGGCTCCTGTGCGGTGCCTGCTGCATGCCGACTTTTACGTTATCACTCTTCATAACACATACTCCTTTTATCGTTTTGATTTATATACGCTCTACAATCAAATCGCCCATCTTATTACAACCAACCAGCTCAGTTCCCTCAGACACAATATCGCAGGTGCGATAACCGTCCACCAGAACCTGTTTCACAGCCGCCTCAATTGCATCTGCCTCCTTATCCAGATCAAAGGTATAGCGAAGCATCATTGCCGCAGAAAGAATTGTAGCAATCGGATTTGCCTTATCCTGTCCTGCAATATCAGGCGCAGAACCGCCGCTCGGTTCATACATACCGAACTTTGTCTCGTTAAGTGATGCGGAAGCAAGCATTCCGATGGAACCGGTTATCATAGATGCCTCATCGGACAAAATATCTCCAAACATATTCTCAGTCAGAACCACGTCAAACTGTGCAGGATCCTTGACAAGCTGCATGGCGCAATTATCAACCAGCATATGCTCATAGGTTACCTCAGGGTAATCCTTTGCGACCTCCTCCACAATCTTTCTCCACAATCTGGACGAATCAAGCACATTTGCTTTATCCACACTGGTCACTTTTTTCCGTCTCTTCATCGCAATGTCAAATCCCTTGATTGCAATTCTTCTGATTTCATTTTCATTATATGTAAGGGTATCCACAGCGGTCATTACCCCGTCCACTTCCTCGGTCTTTCTCTCACCGAAATACAAACCGCCTGTCAGTTCTCGCATAATCATCATATCGAAACCGCGGTCTGCAATCTCTTCCTTGAGAGGACAGGCACCCTTTAACTGCTCATATAAAAGAGCCGGTCTTAAATTTGCAAAGAGCCCAAGTTCCTTCCGAATCTTTAAAAGGCCTGCCTCCGGTCTTTTTTCCGGTGGAAGCTTATACCAAGGTGAGGTACTCGTATTTCCGCCGATGGAGCCTAACAATACCGCATCGCTTGCCTTCGCTCTCGCAATCGCCTCATCTGTAAGCGGAACCCCATGTACGTCAATGGAGCATCCTCCCATAAGAAGCTGTTCATAATGAAATGTATGACCATATTTTTCTCCGATTGCATCCAGAACCTTCATCGCCTGGGTTACAACCTCAGGGCCAATACCATCGCCCTTGATGACTGCTATATTACAATCCATGATTTCCTCCGTTCTGTAGTACTTTCAGTACTGCTACCTACTTCACAAACATGTGCTTTCTGTTTTTAAAATAAACCGCATTTGCGATCAAAAGTGCAATGCATACCACAAGATTAACGATTGTTGATGATGTTATACCTTCTGCCGAGTCAACAATCATGCAGAATACAGCAATATAAATAATTGAAAAAACAATATTTGCTGCCAACAATCCAAGATACATAATAGGACCAGCTTTCTTGAAACCTGCAAGAACAAATCTTGTAATTAATGCAAAGATACCAAGTGCAATAAACGCAACTCCGGTTATGACATCAAGTGTCTTCAATCCGTCATACACATTATAAATATACTCCAACTGCCAGTCAGTTACATCATAATGAGCACCTGTCATAATGCTGTACCCGTTTACCACACCAGTCAGTGTGCTGAAGAAAAGCTGAAACCATATAATAAATTTAAACCATTTCATACCAAGCTGTGGCTGTGCCTGTGAATAGCCCACAGGCTGTACATTCTGCTGATATGAATTCTGTCCATATCCTCCCTGCTGCATATTCTGCTGATATGGATTTTGTCCATATCCTC
>CAMAMD010000083.1 GCA_945836785.1 uncultured Clostridium sp. | reverse complement strand
AATTACAGAGATTGATGCGCAGATTGAAAAACTGAAAAGCGAGGATGCTGTAGATGAAGCGCAGATTTATGTGCTCAAGAGAGAGAGACATGATCTGATAAAAATGTGTAAAAATCTTGACCCGCATGATAAGGTTTATCTGGCAAGACATAAGAAAAGACCAAAAATCACGGAATATATAGATAATATATTTGATGATTTCTTTGAACAGAAAGGTGATGCCTTAGGTAAGGAGGATGGCAGTATCTTTGGCGGAATCGCAATGTATGGAAATACACCGGTGACTGTACTTGGACACAGAAAGGGAAATGACCTGAACGAGAATCTCACATGTAATTTCGGTATGCCGGGGCCGGAGGGATACAGAAAAGCCTTGAGACTTATGAAGCAGGCTGAAAAGTTTGGCAGACCGATTATTACGTTTATAGATACGCCAGGCGCATATCCGGGTTTGGAAGCTGAAACCAATGGACAGGGTAATGCGATTGCCGAGAATCTTGCAAAGATGAGTGCCCTTAAGGTGCCGGTTATAGCGATTGTGACTGGTGAGGGAAGCAGTGGCGGAGCACTTGCAATCGGTGTTGCGAACAGTGTACTGATGCTTGAAAATGCCATTTATTCTATTTTGTCACCGGAAGGATATGCATCGATTCTGTGGAAAGACGCATCGAGAAGTGACGAAGCATGTAGCATGATGCGACTTACAGCCCAGGATTTGAAAGAGTTTCATGTAATTGATGAGATTATTCCTGAGCCAATCGGTGGTGCACATTTGAATCCGGGAGCTGTCTTTAAGACTGTAGATAAGTATTTGAGGAGAGAACTTGATAAGTACGCAAAGATGGGACCGGATGAGTTGGCAAGGCACAGATACAAGAAATTCAGAACTATTGATTCAGATTATATGAAAGTTTTATAGAAAAAGGAGAGAAGATGCAAGTGATGGATGGTCTCCACATTGTCGGTATGGGACATTATGTTCCTCCACATGTGGTAACGAATGATGATTTAAGTAAGATAGTAGATACAAATGATGAATGGATTTCTTCAAGGACAGGTATCAGAAGAAGACATTTTGCTGAGAATGAAACAAACGAGGATATGGCTACTGCGGCTGTGGAGATGGCAATTCAGAATGCAGGAATCGACAAGAATGATCTTGGTGTTGTAATTGTTGCAACGGTAAGACCGGATCATCTGACACCATCTATGGCCTGTATGGTTCAGAAACGTCTTGATATTCCACAGGATGTAGCGTGTTTTGACATCAATGCGGCATGTTCCGGTTTTATGTATGGCATACAGATTGCAAGAGGTATGCTGATGCAGAGTAAAAAACGTTATGCCGTTGTGGTGGGAAGTGAAATGCTTTCCAAGATATTGGATATGACAGACCGCGGAACCTGTATTTTGTTTGGTGATGGTGCCGGAGCAGCTGTTTTGGAGCTGTCGGATCAACATCGGTATTTTAGTGTGCTTGGTTCTGATGGAAATGATGATGTTTTGGAATGTCCGAATCATAATGGCACCAGATATGTAAACATGAAAGGAAGCGATGTTTTCAAATTCGCAGTTTCAACGGTACCAAAGACGATTTTTGAGTTGCTCGACCAGGCAGGGCTTACTGCGGATGATATTGATGTATATGTCTGTCATCAGGCAAATAAGCGTATTGTTGAGATGGTGGCAAAAAAATGTAAACAGGACATGAGTAAGTTTTACATAGATATGGATGAATATGGCAACACTTCTTCAGCCAGTATCCCGATTGCCTTGAGCGAGATGAATCAGAAAGGTTTGATTAAACCGGGTATGAAAATGATTTGTGTAGGCTTTGGCGGAGGACTTACCTGGGGTGGAGCTTATATCGAGTGGTAGGATATCTGTATAGATATATCTTGTTAGACAAGGAGTGTATTAAAAAATGAAATTAAACGAAATGCTGAATATTAAATATCCGATTATTCAGGGTGGTATGGCAAATATTGCAACGGGCGAATTTGCAGCGGCAGTATCCAATGCGGGTGGCCTTGGACTGATTGCATCCGGTGGATTTGATGCAGAGCGTATCAGAGAAGAAATTCATAAATGCCGTGCACTTACCGATAAGCCGTTTGGTGTCAACCTTATGCTTATGAATCCTGATGTGGATAATATAGCCAAAATGCTTGTGGAAGAAAAAGTGGCTGTCATTACTACGGGTGCCGGTAGTCCGGAGAAATATGTTGCGGATTGGAAAGCGGTCGGCAGTAAGGTTATTCCTGTGGTTGCCAGCGTAGCTTTGGCTAAGAGAATGGAAAGAATGGGTGTGGATGCAATTATTGCCGAAGGTGGCGAAAGTGGCGGACATGTAGGAGAAATGACAACGATGACTTTGGTACCTATGGTAGTGGATGCTGTTAATGTGCCTGTTATTGCAGCCGGGGGTATCGCAGATGGCAGAGGGCTTGTTGCGGCTCTGGCACTGGGCTCTGTTGGTATTCAGATTGGTACCTGTCTGCTCGCCAGTGTTGAATGTCCGATTCATGAGAATTATAAGCAGGCTGTTGTCAAGGCAAAGGATAACGGAACTACCGTAACGGGACGTTCTGCAGGTGCTCCTGTACGTGTTATTAAAAACAGTATGACCAGAGAATATTTGAAAATGGAGTCTCAGAATGTATCAAGAGATGAGCTCGAACAGCTTACACTCGGTTCACTTCGCAAGGCTGTTTTGGAGGGAGATACAAAGAATGGTTCTCTGATGGCAGGACAAATATGTGGTCTTGTTAAGGATGTTAAGCCTGTTGCACAGATTTTGGAAGAAATCTATGAGGGTGCAAAGAAAGAGTTGGCAGATCTTAATATATAATCGATATGCCATGTGTTTTCTGAATGAGATAGTAAGTTTATTATACGAGATTGCTATTGTAGAAATTCGTAAGAATAATTGGAGGTCAGTATGAAAATAGGTTTTTTATATGCAGGGCAAGGTAGCCAGCATGTGGGTATGGGTAAGGATTTATATGAGACATATCCTGAGTTCCGTGAGACATTTGATAATGTAAATGTAGGATTTGATGTAAAGGAATGTTGTTTTGAGGGTCCGATTGAGAAACTGGGACAGACCAGATATACGCAGCCATGCATGGTAGCATTTGCTGTGGGTGTGACAAAGATTCTTGCTGCAAAGGGTATTAAGCCGGCTATCGCCGCAGGATTATCTCTCGGTGAGTATTCTGCACTTTATGCAGCCGGTGTATTTGAAGAAAATCAGGTTATCGATTTGGTTGCTTACAGAGGCAAGGCCATGGAGGAGGCTGTTACAGGCAGAGATACAGGAATGATAGCCGTTATGAGCCTTGATAGAGATACGATTCAGGCATGCTGCAAGCAGGCAGAGGAGGAATTTGCTGATTCTCCATACCATATTGCAGAGGTTGCAAATTATAATACACCTGTACAGGTTACGGTATCAGGTGATACACCTGTTATCAACAGAGCGGGAGAATTGATGTTGGAGAAGGGAGCAAGGAGAATTGTCCCTGTGGCTGTAAGCGGTCCTTTCCATACATCTTTAATGAAACCGGCCGGAGATAAGCTGGCAGAGAGATTTAAGACAGAAAATTTCGGTGAGATGGCTTTCCCTGTTCTCTTTAATGCAACAGGAAAAGAGATTGAGGATGGAAAGACGATTCCGGAGATGCTTGAAAAGCAGGTTCAGAGTAGTGTTTATTTTGAAGATTCTATCAGATATATGATTGATCAGGGTGTAGATACTTTTGTTGAGATTGGACCTGGCAAAACATTGAGTGGTTTTGTTAAGAAGATTGACCGTGCACTTACTACTTATGCAGTTGAGGATGTAGAAAGTCTGCAGGCACTTCTCGCAGCATTGGAGGCTTAATTTTGCATCTTTGATTGAGGAGAATGTAAATTATGTTTTTGATTTTGTTGCTTATATTTTTGAGGTTGTTTTATGTGACATGGTAAAAGGAAAGGATAGTATATGAGTCAATTACAAGGTATGACAGCAATTGTAACCGGTGGTAGCCGTGGTATCGGACGAGCAATATGTGTCGCGCTGGCGCAGGAGGGAGCCAATGTGGTAACCTGTTATGCACATGGTGCAGACGGTGCGAATGAGACGGTGAAATTGTGTCAGGAATATGGCGTGAAGGCGGAAGCAGTAAAAGCAGATGTGGCAAATAATGATGATGTGGCTACTATGATTACTAAGGTAAAGGCAGAGTATGGCAGTGTTGACATTCTTGTAAATAATGCAGGTATCACAAAGGATAATTTAATCCTTAAGATGAATGAAGCTGATTTTAATCAGGTCATTGATACAAATCTGAAAGGTGCATTTTTGTGTATTCAGAATGTCGCAAAAATCATGTTAAAGCAGAAATCAGGTAAGATTATTAATATAAGCAGTGTTGTTGGTGTGAGTGGAAACGCAGGTCAGGCGAACTATGCTGCAAGTAAAGCAGGTCTGATCGGACTTACGAAATCTGTAGCAAAGGAACTTGGATCCAGAGGTATCACGGTCAATGCCGTTGCACCGGGATTTATTGAGACAGATATGACAGCTAAGCTTCCGGCTGAGGTAGTGGATGAGATGAAGAAGTCAATTCCGATGAAGTCTCTGGGACAGGTGGAGGATGTGGCAAATCTTGTGGCATTCCTTGCATCTGATCATGCCAGATACATCACGGGACAGGTTATCTGTGTAGATGGAGGAATGGCTGTCTAAATCATAATAGGGAAATCTACAATGATTGATATAGATAGAATTGAAAGGAGAACGACATGAGTAGAAGAGTTGTAATTACCGGTATGGGTACTGTTAATCCGATTGGTAACAATTTGGCAGACAGCTGGGAAAATGTGAAGAAAGGAAAATGCGGTATCGGACCAATTACACAGATTGATGTAACAAATCATGCTGTGAAGATAGCCGGTGAGGTAAAAGATTTAAATCTGGATGGCATTATTGATAAGAAGGAAGCAAGAAGAATGGATCGCTATTCTCAGCTCGCCATGGTAGCTGCCGTGGAAGCGTTTGAGCAAAGTGGTCTTGATATGGAAAAAGAGGATGCAGAACGCTGTGGTATTATTTTCTCCAGTGGTATCGGTGGTTTGAAGACGACAGAAGCAAACTATCAGACTGGAGAGAGGAGAGGATTTGACAAGGTATCTCCATTTTATATTCCGATGACAATTCCAAATATGGCGGGCGGAAACATGGCAATTCGTTTTGGATTCAAGGGTATGTGTACCTGTGTTGTAACTGCATGTGCATCCAGTAATAATGCGATTGGTGATGCGTTCCATTATGTAAGAGACGGTTATGCAGAAGTTATGCTGTGTGGTGGAGCAGAGTCATGTATCTGTGATTTGGGCATTGGAGGATTTACTTCCATGCAGGCATTAAATGTGACAGATAATCCTGATAGAGCATCCATACCTTTCGATAAGGAAAGAGATGGTTTTGTATTAGGCGAAGGTGCCGGTGCACTGATTTTGGAAGAATATGAGCATGCAAAGGTACGTGGTGCAAAGATATATGGTGAAGTGGTTGGCTATGGTGCAACTTGTGATGCATATCATATTACGGCACCATGTCCGGATGGCTCCGGCGGAGCTGCCGCTATGAAGATGGCTGTCCGTGATGCAGGTATCAATCCGGAGGAAGTCGGATATATTAATGCACACGGAACATCAACACATCTGAACGATGCCGGTGAAACGAAAGCAATTAAACTTGCATTTGGCGAGCATGCATATAAGATGATGGTTAGCTCTACAAAGTCCATGACAGGACATCTTCTGGGTGGTGCCGGTGCAGTTGAGGCAATCTTTACGACAATGGCACTCAAGGATGCATATATTCCGGCTACAATTCATTATCAGGTTCCTGATGAGGAATGTGATCTGGATATCGTACCAAATGAGGGAAGAAATGTTCAAGTTGAGTATGCTGCTTCAAATTCACTTGGATTTGGCGGACATAACGCATGTATCGTGCTGAAGAAATTCGCAGAGTAATTGATTGAATGTAATATGCCGGTTTTACGTAATCATTAAGCGCAAAACTGGCATATTTTTATAACTTTCGTTGCTATGGTTTTATATAAACGATATGGTTTCTTCAGTTCTTCCCCTTTTATATCTTATTTTGAATGGGACGCAGTTTTGTTGGAAGTTTATTACTTTTACACTGCCTCCAATATGCACGCGGAAGTGTGTCTGAGTGTCATCTACGCATTGTAGGGGGATTTCAGGAACGCTTGCGCTCCGTTGGAAACGCAAGG
>CAMAMD010000082.1 GCA_945836785.1 uncultured Clostridium sp. | reverse complement strand
TATTACAGGTTGCTGGTGGAAAATCTCGGGTACTTACTGCTGCTTTTAATATTCGGTGGGCTGGTCATGATATTCAGAACCTATATCAACAGTGGTTTTTATGCGATTGTCAATCTAACCGTGGATGAGGCGGCAATATATTTTGATATAGATATTCAAAAGCTTTATAATGAGCAGATTGGAAACAGATATGTGACTGTAACCTGTGTTGTATTGTTTATCGGAATTGTTCTGGATATCTTGCTCAATGTATATATTTCCCGACGCATGCAGTATTTTACAGCTATTTTTATCGTCATGTTTTTAAATGTAATTCCGTTGTATATGACAGATGAACCGGACTTGTTATATAGTATCATGCTTCTGGTGGGAATTGCCATGACTTACGCGTTTAAGTCGGGAAAGCATTACAGTCCACAGGTGTCTGTAAAACGGTCAAACATGGTGTTTGAAAAGAAGGGCAGACAGAAAAAGAAGACAAACCGGGAGATTTCTTATGTATATGATGTGAAGGCTATGGTACAGGCAGGTATTACGGCTGCAATTTTTGTCATTGCTGCGGTGACAGCTGTCAGTTCTCTGCGGCCGAAAGAGAATTTTAATGCAGGATATACGGGTAATAAATATAAAGAATTGACGATGGCTGCGATGAGTACGTTGCTTGTGGATGGTTGGAGCGGTTTTTATCGCACAACAGATGATACAGGTGGTTTGAATAGTGGACAATTGGGAGCTGTATCCACGGTTCGTCTGGATTATCAGACTGATTTAATTGTGCAGGTTACCCCTTACAGTTATGATACAATTTATCTGAGATCGTTTGTAGGGGAACAGTACAATCCGTATCAGAATACATGGACGTCAATCAATGATCTGAAATGGTATGATGATTCCGTTACACCTGAGGCAAATACCCTGGAACAGGCATATGACGCAGGGCAATCCGGCAGTGCACGCGGTGTTATGATAATTAGAAATGTGGGTGCAGATTTGGGAGAGCAATATCTGCCGTATTATACAAAATCATTTGAAACAGACAGCAGGGGAAATACGGAAATCATATATTATCCAAGACTGCAGGGCAATGATGCCCGTGTTTTGGAAAAAGAATACGGTGAGCGTGGTTCATATACGGCAGAGGATTTATATGTTCCGGAAGAAAATATGGAAGCTGTTGCACAGATAGTCGGAGAATTGGATGTAGCCGGAAACAGCACAGATGATGCGGTGCAGGCAGTTTCACAATATTTTCAGGATAACATCCCGTATACGATTAAACCGGGGAAAACACCAAAAAAACAGGATTTTATTAATTATTTCCTGATGGATAACCGTAAAGGCTATTGTGCACATTTTGCGTCTGCGGCAACATTGATGTTTCGTTATATGGGAATTCCGGCCCGCTATGTGGAAGGGTATGCCATAGATTACTATCAGATTACCAACGGTGAACTGGTGGAGGATGCCGTATATGAAGATTTTTATGACGGATATTCTGAGATAGGAGATACAGCTCTGGTTGAGGTAAATGTTACGGATGCCGATGCCCATGCATGGGTAGAAATTTACACTATCGGAGAGGGCTGGCACGTTGTTGATGTGACACCTGCGGGAGAAACGGAAGAGGTGGAGGATTTCTGGGATACATTTGAGAATATTATGGGTGATTCCGGCACTTCAGATGGGGATGCGACAATAACTGGTGGAAACGGTTTTCATGTGTCGGATACGATGATACGAAAAATATGTTATGTGCTGTTGCTGCTACTTGGGGTGGTTGTATTGATAATGTTGGGTGTCCGGGGCGGACATTGGCTACTCTATGTTATCCGATATCATAAAGCAGGCATAAATGACAGGCTGATTATGCGATATGCATCTGCGGGAAAGCGGTATGGCAGAAAAAACAAAGCGTTTAAAGAAAAGATAAATTATCGGGAGCAGATAGCATACATTCTGGCTCACAGAACGGCACAGGAAGAAAACATACAGCGTGGTGGGGAGAATGAGGCAGAGCGGATAATCTGTATACTGGAGCGTGCCGGATTTTCTGAGTGCAATATCAGTGAAGAAGAATACAGAGAGACTGTTGCGTGGATAAAACAAACGATGAAATAACTTTACATTTCTGCAAAATATAGTAGAATAGCAGATGGATTATGGTGGTAAAATATAGATTACAGCATGAGGAGGAATACCATGGGAAACTTATTGTTTAAGACAGCCCTTCTGGTAGGAAAATGTGTATATGGTCTGACGAAAATCCTGCCGGGCATATCGGGAACTACATGGCCGGGTGGCTTTGCATGTATGATAAAAAAGGATTTTGTGAGCTGTTTTCAATTTAAAGAGGATACCAAGGTCGTAATGGTGACTGGAACCAGTGGAAAAACGACCACAACAGGTATGTTGGCACAGCTGGTTAAAAGTGAAGGTAAGACAATTTGTACCAACGCCGTTGGAGCAAATATGGGGCGGGGCGTTGCAACCGCTCTGATTCGCAGTGCGGGCATGAACGGACGTGTTAATGCTGATTATGTGATTCTCGAGGTGGATGAGCGATACATTCCGCTTGTGAGTAAACAGATTAAGCCGGATATCATTCTGGTTACCAATGTGCTGAAAGATCAGTCACAGAGAAATGGTGAACCGGGCGTGATTATGGAGAAAATTAAGTCGGCAATCACACCGGGAGTACATTTGATATTAAATAGAGATGAACCGAATTGTGCATCACTTGGAGTGAATGAAAATGCAGAGGCGGTGAGCTATTATGGCGTGACCGGCAATGCATCGGAATTGGCAGAGGACGGTAAGATGACAGTGGCAAGCTCCTGCCCGGTATGCAGCAGTGCAATACGATATGAGTATGAAAATCTTCTTAATATAGGAAAATTCCATTGCAGCGGATGCGGCCTGCACAGCGAGGAGGAGGCAACAGTTGTTGGCCCTGACAGGGAAGATAAAAAAATTCAGGTTGGCGATGAAAGCTATTCTGTCAAATATACCAGTACCGATTTTATGTACTGTTATGCGTCCATGATTGCATTTGCACGTCATGAAGGTTTTGCACCTGCAAACATACAGAAATCAATAGAAGAATTCAAGATACAGAGCGGTCGTGTGGAAAAAATGAAGGTGGGAGAAAAGACCATCAATTATCTGAGAATCAAACAGGAAACGCCGGTGACACTTCAGAGTGCCATCAATGTCACCTCGGCTGATAAAAATGAGAAAATTGTGGTAATGGACCTGAGTGAGGTGGTAGATTTTACACCAAACTATGCAGGTGTGTATTATTCCTATGACTGTGATTTCGGTAAGCTTGTAGATAAAAGTGTGGTGAGATACATCTGCATGTCAGATGTTGTCTGTTATGAAGAAGCTATCAGGCTTGTTCTTGAGGGTGTGGCACCGGATAATATAACGATTCTACCGACCCATGATTACGACATTTTGTTGCAGGAGCTGGAGAAGTATGATTGTAAAACTGTTTATCTGCTGACATGGATGCATTCGTATTATGACTGCTTAAATAGCGTCAAAAAATATGAAAAAGGAAAGAATACGAGGAGGTAATAAAAATGGAAATAAATGTTATATGGTTATATCCTGATATTCTTAACCTTCATGGAGACAGGGGAAATATAATGTCGCTGCTTAAAATCGGTGATGCGATGAAAATGCCGATTAACCTGATAAAAGTGAATCATGCCGACGAATTGCCGGATTTGGGAAATGTAGATTTGATTGTTATGGGAGCAGGGCAGCTTCGCGATATTGCATATGTGAAGAACGATATGATGAAATATGAAACAGAGTTGCGGACATATGTAGAGCAGGATGGATATATTTTGGTTACAGGCTCGACAGGCTGTATTTTTGCCGATAAGTATTATTTGGAGGACGGAAAAGAAAATACAGGTTTCGGAATATTTGATATGAAGGCACGGGTATTAAACAGAACAGAGATGCCGATGCTTACAAAGGAAGTTTACGGTGATGATATTTACTGGAAGACAGAAGACGGAATGGAGATTATCGGCTGTCAGATTCAGAGGATGGACTTTGAACTTGGAAAAAATACACCGGCTCTCGGAAAACTTGTGTATGGGTATGGCAATAATTGTAAGGATGACAGGGAAGGTGCCCGATATAAAAATGTATTGTTTACAAATACGGTAGGACCGTTGCTCGCAGGCAATCCATGGTTTGGAATCAAAATACTGAGAGATATTTCTGTGAAAAAAGGATTGGAATCAGTAGATTTTGATGAGAAAGATTTGGACTATATGAAGATGGCAAGGGATTCCTTTTCAGTAAAAAAAGCATTCATAAAAAATAAAAAGAAGCTGCCGGGTATCATCAATAATATTGACTTTTAGGAAAAAGCAGGGGAGTACAAATGATATATTTTATTGTAAACAAAAGCTCAAGAACCGGGGAAGGAATGTCGGTATGGTGTGAGGCAAAGGAGGTACTTCGCAGGCGGAATGTCGAATATAAGGCATTTTCGACAGAGTATAAGGGGCATGCAACCGTGCTGGCGGAGAAAATCAGCAACCTTCCGGCAGATGAAATTAATCTGGTGGTCGTCGGTGGTGACGGAACCGTAAATGAGGCCATCAATGGAATCAGAGATTTTGAAAAGGTGCGTTTCGGCGTGATACCGACAGGTTCGGGAAATGATTATGCCAGAGGATTAAATTTAAAAGGTAGTACAGAAGATTATATAAACAAAATGATTGACAGTGTGAATACAGATGTCATCGACATTGGCAGCGTGCGTTGGAACGGAAGTGAAGATCCGAGATATTTTGCGATAAGTGCCGGCATAGGGTTGGATGCGATTGTATGCAAAAAAGCACTGACATCGAAGCAGAAGACGTTTTTGAATAAACTGCATCTTGGAAAACTTACATATCTGCTTCTTACTGTAGAAACATTATTCAGTATGGAAACAGCTCGTGTAAAGGCAGAATTTGATGGGGAATACAGCAGAAAATTTGAAAAGCTTATCTTTTCAGCCGCAATGAATTTTAGAGCTGAGGGAGGTGGCGTTCCGATGTCACCGCAAGCGGACGCAAGAGATGGTATGCTGTCCATGTGTTTTGCACATGGTCTTCCACGGTGGAAAACATTTTTTGTATTGCCGTTTCTGGTGCTTGCGAAGCATGAGAAATTGTCCTGCTTTTTCTTGAAAGATTGCAGGAAATGTCGTATCAGACTTGACCGTCCGGTGGTGCTTCATGCGGATGGGGAATATCTGGGGGATGTAACTGAGGTGGAGTTCGAATGTCTGCCGGCGAGACTTCGGATTATGGTTTGATGCAAAATCCATCGAAAAAATACAGAATTATGCACCAAAAACAGGATATCGTTCAATGGCTGAGATTGAATATATAGTATTTGTTTGATATAATTTGGGTAGTTACGTAATCGGGGGGTTGGTAAATGAATGCGATGCAGAATATAAACCGTATGGAGGAACTGCGGACAAAATATAGGAATACTGTCTTTTGGCTTGCAATCCCCTTTGTTGTGTTGATGTTTTGTATATTTAGTGGAGCACTGGAGCTGATTTGTATTGCGATATTCTTAATTTCTGCTGTTTGTGAGATTGTTATTGTCAACAAATTATCCCGTATATCAAGAGAATTTCAACAGTTATACAAAGATTTTTTTGCAAAAGGAATTTTGGATGAGATTTTTACAGATGTGCAGTGTGACTGGAGAGAAGGTTATTCGGAGTGGATGGTTGATGATATTGGATTGACGAAGAAAGGAAATCGTTTCAGTTCCGAGGATTATATTCGGGGGCGGTATGAGGATGTCCCTTTTGAACAATCAGATGTGGTGGTGAGACATGTTGTTCGTTCGGGAAAGCAAACACATACATATACATATTTTCGTGGTAGGATATTTACTTTCGAATTTCCAAAGACAGATATTTGTTCGGTTGTAGTTTTTTCGAAAAGCTTTATGTATCAGGGGAATTGTGGCGGTATCTCTCATAAAAAAGTAGAAATGGAGAGTGGAGACTTTAATAAAAGATTTATCGTGAAAGCAGTGCAGTCACATGATGCATTTTATGTTCTGACACCGCAGGTGATGGAGTGTATTTCAAATCTGGAACAAACATATGGAAATGTTGCGATGCGATATATTGGTGGAAAAGTCCATGTGGCTGTCAATATGGCAGGAGACGCATTTGATGGTAATATCAATAAAAAAGTCGTGTATGTTGAGGAACAGGAAAAAATTCGGCGTGACTGTAATGTAATTATAGATATGATACATAAATTAAAATTATAGGATGATTTTTTA
>CAMAMD010000081.1 GCA_945836785.1 uncultured Clostridium sp. | reverse complement strand
CCGTTGTTCACGCACCGGCTTTAAGCCTGAGACTACCCCGCTAAGTGCCGGCCTTCGCCAACGGTTACCCTGTTTTTATACATAGATGCTTGCTGTATTATTTAATATGGCATACCTTTTGCTATATTTTTAGATTTTTAATTGGCATTGGATTTCAATAAGGTAGATTTTCTGGTATAATATATAAATATATATGGGTGATTTAAACGGATGAATTATGCAGGAGGCATGGAAATGCAAAAATATAAAGTACTTCTTGTGGATGATGAAGAAGAGGTTATGAATGTCATTGAGCATAAAATAAATTGGGAGGAGCTGGGCTTTGAGGTTATCGGAAAGGCGCAAAATGGAGTAAAGGCACTGGAGGTTGCCGAAAAGATGCAGCCGGATGTCGTGATTACAGATATTAAGATGCCATATATGGATGGTCTGGAGCTATCGCGGAAACTGAAGGAGGAAAATCCGGGTATCAGGATTATGATATTAACCGGGTTTGATGAATTTGAGTATGCAAAAGAGGCAGTGCATCTTGAGATAGAGGAATATGTATTAAAACCGGTCAATGCAAACGAGCTTTCAGAGTGTATGAAACGTTTGAAAGACACACTGGATCGGGAATGGGATGAAAAGTTAAACGTAAAGAAACTCGAAAAGTACTACATGGAGTCCTTGCCGTTGCTTCAGACGAACTTCTTCTGTTCGTTGATAGAGGGCAGAGTACACGAGACAGATATCGATAAGTTTCTCGGTGCGTACCAGATTCCGCTGAAAGGCCCTGTATTTTGCTGCGTCATACTGCATACATCAGAAAATCATGTGCCGGATGCCATGAGCCCGCTGCTGCTCACGATGTCGGTTCAGAGAGAGGTACGGGAGAAACTCAGCGATAAGTGGAAATGTGAGAATTTTACGTATCTTGGAAATGTTGTTATGATTGTAGAAATGCAGTCCGAGGACAGTGTTTCACAGCTCACAGATGACTGTGACAGATTTTGCAGATGGGCGGATCGTTTTTTGGGTGCAGTTGTGACAGCGGGTATAGGCAAAGCGTGTGACAATCTGATTCATATCAGCAGCTCTTATGAAGGAGCCAGAGAGGCAATTTCCTATCGGGTGCTTTATGGCACGAAACGTTCTATTTATATCGGTGATATTGCACCGAAGGGGCAGGAATTGTCGATGCAGCTGGAAGATATCAAGATGAATGATTTGTTCAAGGCCATACATTTAGGGGTGCGTGAAGATATCGAAAATGCAGTCTATAATATGGTTCGCAACCTTCGCGAGAATGCAACGACGGTTACGCAGTATAATTTTGTTGCGATGGAAATCGTGGGGCACCTTTATCGCTTTTGTGCCAATAATTATTTGAATTTTGATAACCATATAGGGGATATTAAAAATCCGTATGAAATGGTTCCGCAGATGGATGAGAGTGCCTTGACCAGATGGATTATTCATGTCGCATTATCCATTAGTGATGAATTAAAAAACGCCAGAAATTCGTCCCTGCGGTATTTGATTACAGAGGCAAAGAATACAGTGCGGGACAACTATCAGGACCCTGACTTATCCCTGGATACAGTGTGCTCAAAATTGGGTGTATCCAATTCATACTTCTCTTCTGTATTTAAAAAAGAAGTGGGACAGTCCTTTATCACATATCTTACGGATTATCGGATGGAACAGGCACTTCGGCTGATACTTGAGACAAATGAGAAGAGTTATGAGATTGCGGAACATGTAGGATATGTGGATGCCAATTATTTCAGCTATGTATTTAAGAGAAAATTTGGCATGTCACCTTCGAAATATCGATCAGAACATACAAGGAAATGATGCAATATGAGAAAAAAGAGAAAACCCGGAACATATGATATTCAGTCAATTATTATGTCTGTTCTTACGATGCTTACGATTGTTACCTCCGTAACGATGGGCTTGCTTTTGTATAATCGATATGAGATGGCTATGAGGCAGGTGGAGATACAGGATGCGGATACACTTATGGTGAGTACCGTCGATTCAATAGAGCATTATCTGTTAAACATGAGACAGATTTCAAATGCTTTGAGTTACAACGTTATTCAGGAGCTTGATGTATCCAGTATGGAATTTAATCAGGAGTTGAGCCTGCTTTATGAGATGAACAAGGACAAAATTCAAAGTATTGCTCTGTATGACGAGACAGGTAATTTGATTGCTGCAGAACCGGTAACCGCACAAAAAGAGGATGTGGAGATTGCACAGCAGGATTGGTTTGTAAAGGCAACCGACGAAATTGAAAATATGCATTTTTCGACATCGCATATGCAAAATTTATTTCGGGATGATGCGTCCAGATTTCACTGGGTTGTATCTCTTAGCCGGGCAGTTGATATCATTGACGGAGGAAATCCGCGAAACGGTGTATTGCTTGTCGATATGAAATATTCCAATATTTCGGAGATCCTTGAAAAAATTAATCGGGAAAATAATGGACAATATTATTATTTATGTGACAGTGCAGGAAATATTATTTTCCATCCGCGTGCCATGGAGATCAGTAGAGGGTTGTTTTCGGAGAACAATGCGGAGGTTGCAGCATTTGAAGATGGTATCTATGACGACACATTAAACGGAGAAAAGAGAAAAGTTATTGTGAGTACCATAGCCTACACCGGCTGGAAAGTGGTAGGCGTAATCCCGCAAAATGTACAGACAGATAGTCTGATACGGTTTCGTTATTATATTATGACAATAATTACGTTGTTGATTATGATGATTCTATTTGTGAACAAGATAATTACGAGGAAAATATCGAGCCCAATATTGAAGCTGGATGATTCTGTTAAGGCATATGAGGCGGGTGAAAAGCCAAATATATATATAGGGGGGTCTTCTGAAATCAGACATCTCGGACATTCGGTTCAAAAATCGTATGAGCAGATAGAAAGTCTGATGAAAGAGATCGTGGAACAACAGAATGAACGCAGAAAAAGCGAGCTGGATGCATTGCAAAGTCAGATAAACCCACATTTTTTATATAATACGCTGGAATCAATTACCTGGATGATTGAGGGAAATAAAAATGAGGATGCGGTGTTTATGATATCCGAGCTTGCGAAGCTGTTTCGTATCAGCCTTTCTAAGGGAAAGACGATTATCAGCATTGAAGATGAAATACAGCATTGCCGGAGTTACTTAAATATCCAGAAATATCGTTATAAAGACCGTTTTGAAATACAGTATGATGTGGATTCGGAAATATACAATTATTGTACCGTAAAATTGATATTACAGCCGATTTTGGAAAATGCAATTTATTACGGTGTCGGCGATATGGACGAGGATGATGATGCGAAAATTCTCATAAAAGGCAGAATAAAGGAGAAAGATATTTATATTGCTATAGAAGATAACGGAATGGGAATGCGCGAGGAGGATGTGCGTAACATCCTTACGGATAATCAAAAGGTTCCGAAGCATGGCTCCGGAGTTGGGTTGATTAATGTGCATTCCAGAATTCAGCTCATGTTTGGAACTGCGTATGGACTGACGGTTGAGAGTGAGGCTGATGTGGGTACAACGGTGACCGTACACCTGCCGGCGATTCCTTTTACGAAGGAAAATTGTGACGAGTTGGAAAAATCAAAAATCTGGAAAGGATAATAAAATGAAAAAAAGTAGAATAACCTTTCTGATAACAGAAATTTTACTGGCATTTTTAACAATCTTTTTTGTGAGAAATATTTTTATGGGTGAGAAACCACAGAAGAGAGTTGCTGTCATTATAGAAAATTCGGGTGATGAAAAATGGGATTCTTTCATTAACGGAATGAAGCAGGCTGCGGATATTCAGAATATTCATTTGATTATATGTAATACGGATGAAATTGAAAATGCAGAGGAAGAAAGAAATTTGATATATGAACAGTTGAATAATAATATCGATGCATTTATCATTCAGGCCGCACCGGGGTACGATGTATTGGAAATACTTGAAGAAGTGTCGAAAGACAAGCCGGTCATTCTTGTTGCAAATGATGTGATTACTTCGAAAATTTCTGATGATATACATGCAACATCAGATTTTCCGAAGATTATGCCGGATCATTATGAAATGGGATATCAGCTTGGACAGGAACTGTTGCGAAAAAACGGAAATGACATAAAGGGAAAAACTGTGGGAATTGTGGGTGGCCTGGCAGAAACGGACAGTGCAGAGAAGCGACAGCAGGGATTGAAGGATGCACTTGCTGATACCGGATGTGAAATAAGCTGGCAGATAAACACAAGGAATGATCAGAGTGTTGCAACAATGGTCGAACAACAGGAATATGTTGATTTTATAGCAGTTTTGGATACGGATGCATTGGAGCAGCTTGGAGAAATGGCTGCCGATGGAAACTTGCAGGGAACACTGTTGTATGGAATCGGAAATAGTATGAAAAGTGTCTATTATTTGGATGATGAAATAATACAATGCCTTGTAATGACAGATGAGTATGGGATGGGATATGATAGTGTTGTTGAGATAGCCCATGCACTTGAACATAGTCTTTATACGATTCCGGACCACACAACAGATTTGAAAATATTACAAAAGGAAGATATATTTACAGAGGAAATCCAGCAGTTTCTTTACACATATGAGTGATGTGCGAGAGGTGAAGACAGATGAAGCATAACAGAAAAAAATGGTTTATTCTTTTTCTTATGATGGTCATGATTTTGCCCGGATGCGGAAAACGTGATGTCGATAAATGTACGACACTGCGGGTCGGCGTTGTGCTATATACACAGGATGATCCTTATATCAATGCATTGACAGACTGTTTGAAACAGGATTTTGAGGCTATGGAATCGGATGAGCTTAAGATTATAATGACAGTAAGGGATGGTAAGGACGATCAGTCTACACAGAATGATGTGGTAGAAGAAATCATAGACGCAGGCTGTGATGTGCTGTGTGTAGATCTCGTAGATAGAACCGCACCATCGGAAATTATAGAAATGGCAAAAAAAGAGGATATACCGATTATTTTCTTTAACAGGGAACCTGTGCGTGAGGATTTGATGCAATGGGAGAAAATGTATTATATTGGTGGAGATGCACAGCAATCCGGTGTAATGCAGGGAGAGATAGCGGCTGATGTTATCAGTGCAAATAAACAGGTGGATCGAAATCAGGACGGGAAAATACAGTATGTGTTGCTTGAGGGAGAAGCAGGGCATCAGGATGCTGTTATTAGAACCGATTGTTCCGTGAGAACCTTGATTGAGCAGGGGATAAAACTTGAAAAGCTCAGTTATCAATTTGCGGATTGGAACCGGGCACAGGCAGAAAATAAAATGACACAGCTTATCAATCAATATGGTGACGAAATCGAGCTTGTACTTGCGAATAATGATGAAATGGCGTTAGGCGCAGTGGCTGCCTATGATAAGCTTGATTATAATCAGGAAGAACGCCCGATTATATTTGGAATTGACGGGTTGCAGGACGTTTTGACTGCTGTGCAGGAAGGGACGATTCAGGGAACAGTCTATAATGATAAAGAGGGGCAGGCTTTGCAGATGGCAAATCTGGCAGTGGACCTGTTCAAAGGGAATCCTTTGACACAATATGAATTTCAGGATGATAAGTATATTATTTTGCCGTATCAGAAAGTTGATTCTTCGAACATCTCTGATTATATCGGAGAATAATGGGAATTTCTGAGACAAGATAAAGTATTTTAAAGAAGGATGTGGAAAGATAATATGAGTCAAATGTCGGTACAGGAGGATTGGATTGCCCGTTATTATGCGGAGATGAATCCGGAAAAAAGGCAGGTCATTTTAAATGAGAATTATGCAAACCCGAAAACGGAAGCGGACTTGTTTCGGGAAAAGCTTTGGATAGCCAGATATGGGAAAAGGAAACCGAGAAATGATGCATTTGTCGGCTATATGATGAACCTCAAATATATATCGGAGAGTGATAATGTCGATATTGGAGGCAAAAAGAAAAAACTGGCGGCGGAGACGATTCATGGATTATATCTGTATGAATTTGAGAAAAGGAGTGCTGAGGAACAGGATATTATATTTCAGGAGTTGAAAAATACATGTCTTAAATTTATTGATATCAGTGCAAATGGAAGAGGTTTTACGTCTGTTCTTTTTGGCATGGGGCAGCTTTCGGACGAAAGCGTGGCAAAGAAAATAGCAGAACAACTGAGTGCAGTTGCATACACGGCACCGCATCTGCTTCATATGGATAGGGAGTTTTCGACTTTACAGAAAGCTGCAACAGAAGCTTTCCGAGAGGTATATCCGAACAGGGAACATTTTTTGAAAAAACGTTAAAGTAAGAATTATGAATATATGAAAAGGGAGGAAAAACACATGGATTTTACTGCTTATCCTAATATTGCTGCATTGGCAGAGCTTCTAGGTGGTGCAAAGCAG
>CAMAMD010000080.1 GCA_945836785.1 uncultured Clostridium sp. | reverse complement strand
CTGAGCATCCCCAGATTCATATAGACAGCATCAAAATAAAGGGGAAAATAGTCAAGGACGTTGTTTCAACGGAGCATATTATAAACAGGCTGTCAGAGAATTCAGGGCTGGATTTTGAATGGATGGAAGAATATTGTAGCAGTTATGTGATCAGTGAACCGGATTATCCGCATGCATATAATACAATGGTATATGTATTCTTCTGTGCTCCCATTGTGATTTGTGTTTTAATTTTTGTATATACTTTGCTTGTGTGGGTCAATCCTTTGCTCCATCCGCAGGTAAGACAGCTTGCTGTTTATGGAGATCCGGGGGCGATTATTGAAGAACTAAATCTGCAACTTCGGAAGAAACTGTTATATAAAAAGAATAACATCTATATCACCGAGGATTATATGATTGTGAGTTATCTGACAAAAACGGATGTGATTCGGTTGGATAATATAAAGTATATGTCTAAAAACCTGGTTGAGGACGAGGGTGGCATGCATCGAAAAGGGAAGGTATACAGACTGACTATGTCCAATCCAGATAAAATGTTTTACGAGGTTGATTTCACCAGTGAGTCGTTGATTGATGATGTCGTACGCTATATCAGAGGAATCAATGAGACGTAAGATAATATAAAAAGAACTTGACACATATTCTTATTGTGCTAGAATATTAGCTTAGATGAATAAGAAAATGGCAAAGATGGTGCAACAAGGATTTGTTACTCCTGACAGAGATGTGCGGCCACAGGCTGAGAGCCGGATACAGGTTAAGAATAAATCTCATTTTCACACCGGAGTCATATGTTTGAACAGATACAGGGTGTTTGCCCTGTGCAAGTAGGGCATATCGTTTATGTACGTTACACATATAGAGTGCGATTATGGAAGATAATCGAAGTAGGGTGGTACCGCGGAAGAGAGCTTCGTCCCTTTTTGGGATGAGGCTCTCTTTTGATATGTATTCGACAGAGACATGTTTGAAAAAGTCAGAAAAGTGGAGGATTATCATGAAAGAAAAGTTACAGAGTATCAAAGAAAATGCACTGGCAAAAATTGCACAGGCACAGGATGCGAACATGATTAATGACATCAAGGTTGCGATTCTCGGTAAAAAGGGAGAATTGACGCAGGTGTTGAAAAGTATGAAGGATGTGGCACCGGAGGACAGACCGAAGGTAGGACAGATGGTGAATGAGGCAAGACAGGCCATTGAGTCAAAGCTGGAGGAAAAACTGAAAGCCATTAATACTGCTGCCCGTGCAGAGAAGATGAAACGCGAGACGATTGATGTTACGTTACCGGGTGTCAAGAAAATAGATGGCCATAGACATCCGAACCAGATTGCACTGGAGGACTTGGAGAGAGTATTTATCGGTATGGGGTATGAAGTCGTTTCAGGACCGGAAATCGAGTATGACAAATATAATTTTGAGATGCTGAATATTCCTGCAAATCATCCGGCTAAGGACGAGCAGGATACATTTTATATCAACAAGGAGATCCTGCTCAGAACGCAGACATCTCCGGTGCAGGCCAGAATCATGGAACAGGGAAAACTGCCAATCAGAATTCTCTCACCGGGACGTGTGTTCCGTTCAGATGAGGTGGATGCCACACATTCACCATCCTTCCATCAGGTAGAGGGGCTTGTTGTTGACAAGGGTATTACTATGGCAGACCTGAAGGGAACATTGGATCAGTTTGCAAAGGAGTTCTTTGGGGAAAAGACAAAGACAAAGTTCAGACCTCATCATTTCCCGTTTACGGAGCCGTCGGCAGAGGTGGATATTACATGCTTTAAGTGCGGAGGCAAGGGCTGCAGAGTATGTAAGGGCAGTGGATGGATTGAAATCCTCGGATGCGGTATGGTACATCCACATGTGCTTGAAATGTGCGGAATTGACCCGGAGGAGTACACAGGCTTTGCGTTTGGTATTGGTTTGGAAAGAATCACGCTGCTTAAGTACGAGATAGATGACATGAGACTTTTGTATGAGAATGATACAAGATTTTTAGGACAGTTTTAGAAGGTATTTGTTACAGGCAGTGGATATTTAGGATGATGTCTCAGAGAGACAGAATAATATAAGAAAGTTGAGGTATATAATATGAATACACCGATATCGTGGATAAAAGCATATGTTCCTGATTTGGATGTTGATATAAACGAGTTTGTGGATAGCATGACATTATCAGGTTCTCATGTGGAAGGATATGATAAGAAAGATAAAAATCTGGAAAAGATTGTAGTAGGAAAAATTGAGCAGATTGAGAAACATCCGGATGCGGATAAGCTGATTATTTGTCAGGTAAATATTGGATCAGAAACCATTCAGATTGTGACGGGTGCTCCGAATGTAAAAGTGGGTGACCTGGTTCCGACTGTACTGGATGGAGGAAAGGTTGCCGGTGGACATGACGGTGAACCGCTTCCTGAGGATGGCATTAAAATCAAGAAGGGTAAATTGAGAGGCATCGAGTCAAATGGTATGATGTGCAGTATCGAGGAGCTTGGCTCATCGAGAGATTTATATCCAGAGGCTCCGGAATACGGCATTTATATTTTCCCGGAGGAGTCGGGTGTAAAGCCGGGAGATGATGCGGTGGCTGCATTGGGATTAAATGATGCTGTTGTGGAATATGAGATTACATCCAACAGAGTAGATTGCTTTTCAATGCTCGGTATGGCAAGAGAGGTGGCAGCTACCTTTGATAAAGAATTTATTCCTCCTGTTGTCACGGTGAAGGGCAGTGGCAGAAATGTAAATGATTATATTTCTGTGGAGGTGCAGGATACGGATTTGTGTCCGAGATATACAGCAAGGGTTGTTACGGACTTGAAAATTGGTCCGTCTCCGAAATGGATGCGTGAGAGACTTGCTTCGCAGGGAATCCGTTCCATCAACAATCTGGTAGATATCACAAACTATGTTATGGAAGAATACGGCCAGCCGATGCATGCTTATGATCTGGATACGATTGCGGGACACAAAATTATTGTGAGACGTGCAAAGGACGGAGATAAATTTGTGACATTGGATGGTCAGGAGAGAACAATGGATAAGGATGTTCTCATGATCTGTGATGGGGAAAAGGAAATCGGATTGGCAGGTATCATGGGTGGAGAAAACTCCATGGTAACAGATGATATCAAAACACTTTTGTTTGAGGCTGCATGCTTTGACGGAACAAATATCAGATTATCATCCAAACGTATCGGCCTTGCAACCGATGCGGCAGCTAAGTTTGTGAAAGGACTGGATCCAAACCTTGCGATGGAGGCCATGAACAGAGCATGTCAGTTGATTGAGGAGCTTGGATGCGGTAAGGTTGTAGATGGAGCAATCGATATTTATCCAAACCCGGTACATGAGAAAGTGCTTCCATTTGAGCCGGATAAGATGAACAGGTTGCTTGGCACAGAGATATCAGCGCAGGATATGCTTAAGATATTTGAAAAATTGGAGCTTAGATATGATGCATCTGCAAATACACTTACAATTCCAACCTTCAGACAGGATTTGAACTGTATGGCAGACCTTGCTGAGGAGGTTGCAAGGTTCTATGGATATGACAATATACCGGTTACCCTGCCGCATGGTGAGGCGACTGCAGGTAAGAAGAGCTATGCAGAAAGAATCAATGATGTGACAAGAAATATCGTAGAAGGAAATGGATTCTCAGGCGGAATGTGCTATTCCTTTGAGAGCCCGAAGGTGTTTGATAAGCTGCTTATCCCGGCAGATTCCAAATACAGGCAGGCAATTGAAATTATGAATCCGCTTGGTGAGGATTTCTCTATCATGAGAACACTCCCGTTAAACGGTATTCTTACTTCGCTGTCAACAAATTATAACAGACGAAACAAGAACGCCAGATTATATGAGCTGGCGAATGTATATATTCCAAAGGCACTTCCGCTTACAGAGCTGCCTGATGAGCAGATGAAATTGACACTCGGCATGTACGGAGACGGAGATTTCTTCAGTTTGAAGGGTGTGATTGAGGAACTGACAGAGAAGCTCGGCTTTGAGAAAGAGGTAAGCTATGAGCCAACCACGGAGCATCCGTTCCTGCATCCGGGTAGACAGGCAAATATTATGAAGGGAAAGCTTGCACTCGGCTATATGGGACAGTTGCATCCTGAGGCTGCGGACAATTATGAAATTAAGACAGATGTATATGTGGCTGTTCTCAATATGGATGTAGTTACTATGTTGTCATCTTTTGACAGAAAGTATGAGGGTATCGCAAAATTCCCTGCCATCACAAGGGATTTGAGCCTTGTGGTTGATAAAGGTATATTTGTAGGACAGATTGAAAAAATTATTAAGAAGAACGGCGGCAAGATTCTGGAGTCTTATAAACTGTTTGATGTTTATGAAGGGGAACAGGTGGCAAAGGGTAAGAAATCAGTTGCGTATTCCCTTGTGTTCCGTGATAAGACAAGAACACTTTCGGATGCAGAAGTGAATCCGGCTGTTGAGAAAATATTGAAAGAGCTTGGTAAGCTTGGAATTGAGATTAGAGCGTAAGAGTATGGAAAATGAGATGAAACGAAGCGATTTTTATTATGATTTGCCGGAAAGGCTGATTGCACAGGATCCTCTGAAAAAGAGGAGTGATTCCCGTCTTATGGTGATTGACCGTAAGACGGGTGAAATCAATCACAGACATTTCCGGGATATCACAGAATATCTGCATCCCGGGGACTGCCTTGTAATTAATGATACCAAGGTGATTCCGGCAAGGCTGATCGGGGTCAAGGAGGAGACGGGGGCGTCCATAGAGGTTCTCCTTTTAAAACGAAAGGATGACTGTGTCTGGGAAACTCTGGTAAAACCCGGAAAAAAAGCTCGTATTGGTGCCAAAATATCCTTTGGTGATGGAAAACTGGTTGGAGAAGTGATTGATATTGTGGAGGAAGGAAATCGGTTAATCAGATTTTCCTATGAAGGAATCTTTGAGGAAGTATTGGATGAGCTGGGTCAGATGCCGCTTCCGCCATATATCACGCACACATTGGAGGATAAGAACAGATATCAGACTGTTTATGCGACGCACAGCGGCTCGGCAGCAGCACCGACAGCGGGACTTCATTTTACAGAGGAGCTGCTTGCAAAGGTGGAGGCAATGGGTGTGAAGATTGCCAGAATTACGCTGCATGTAGGATTGGGGACATTTCGTCCGGTGAAGGCAGACAATATTCTTGAACATCATATGCATAGTGAGTTTTATATGATTGATGAGCAGGCAGCAAAGCTGATCAATGATGCGAAAAAGTCCGGAGGCAGAATCATATCGGTGGGAACAACAAGTACGAGAACACTGGAAACGGCTGCGGACGAGAATGGAATCATCAAGCCGTGCAGTGGCTGGACGGATATATTTATTTACCCCGGGTATCGGTTTAAGATTGTGGATGCATTGATTACAAATTTTCATCTGCCGGAATCAACATTACTTATGCTGGTTTCAGCACTGTATGACCGGGAAAAAATATTAGAGGCTTATCGGATTGCGGTAGAAAAAGAATATCGGTTTTTTTCTTTCGGGGATGCCATGATGATATTGTAATTGACGGTATTGTTGAGTAGGTAGGAGACAGGGTATGAAAACATTGAAAAAAAATTTTAGATTGTTTCAATATAATTTCACATCAATTGTTTTCTTTGAGATTATTTATAAATTGCTCTCTATGGCCGTGCTTATCCCGTTTATTTATGCCATAGTAAATTATTCCATTAAATTGGCGGGAATCGGGTATGTTTCTGCAAGAACACTCGGAAAATATCTTCGTTCTCCGTCAACATATATTTTATTTCTGTGTATCGTCCTGCTTGTATCGATGTATCTTCTGATTAATATTTCGGCTTTAATCTATGCGATGGATTCATCTCACAGGCAGGAAAAGACACATGCCCTGATTCTGCTTTTTAAAGGATTGGGAAATGCTGTCCGTGTTGTGAATCCGAAAAACATGGGTATTATCCTGTATGTAATATTGTTGTTACCTTTCACATATACGGTTATGATTACAGGCTCCGTCGTGAATATAAAGATTCCGGAATTTGTGAATCAATTTCTTGCGAGACATCATATATTGCTTTTTCTTGCATTCGGGGTTTATCTTTTATTGTGTATAATATCCATGCGAAGAATTTTTTCTCTTAATTATTATACATTGTACAAGCTCAATTACAAAGATTCTGTGATGCAAAGCAGAAAAATTGTAAAAAGAAAAATCGTTCATATTTTTTTCGGCGTATTGTTTTTAAATATGCTTTTGACGATTATTTTATTCCTGTTTGAAGGAACGCTGACGACAGTTGTGGCAGGTGTGCTCAAAAAAGTTATATCTTTTAAAAAGTTAAATTTTGTTCTGACAATACTGATTCAGATATTTTTTGTTATCCTTTATCTGATTTTTTCTGTCATATCCACACCA
>CAMAMD010000079.1 GCA_945836785.1 uncultured Clostridium sp. | reverse complement strand
CAAAAGCGTTACCAACCGGATTTTTATCTTAAGACACTAAAAATCGGTACATAGATATTTATCTACGTACCGATTTTTCTTCACTTAATAACGATATCCCTTACCGCTACAGGTCGTACACTTCACTTCACCTTTACCTCTGCAATTACTGCATATTCCCTTTTTATTGCATGAAATACATTTCATACCATTACTATATCCGTCACCATTGCATGTCATGCACGTTTTTAATCCATGACATACCGGACAAGTAAGAACCTTTTTGCCATTACAGCCGCCGCATACATGTTTTGTATCATAAGGATTACTGCCTTTACTTTCACCGCTGCTTTCACTGCTGCCGCCGTTGCTGACATCACTGCTGTCATCACTGCTGCTTCCACCACTGCTTCCATTACTGCCTTCATCACTTCGGATTTTGTATGCGCTGGAAAGGTTTCCCGAGTCACCGTGAGAGTTTACAACAGAATGTACTTCACCTATCGTGAAAAGCGCCTCAAATTCCACATCATTTGTTTTTTCATTATTATTGTTCGAACCAACGGTACTGGCAGCGTGAGGTTTAAAGGTGCCGCGAATACGATAGGTTTTCTCCGGTTCAATGACTTCAACAATCTCTATAGTATAATCGTTTTGATTTTCTACTAAACAACTATCAGTTTCCGACCATACACCTGTTGCTGTACTAAATGTAAAAGATACATCTCCATTACGGCCCTCTCCGGTTTTTGTGAAATCATCCTGTGTCTGAATCTTTCCTTTTTCAGCTCTTCCGCCTACAGTATGTAAACGAAACGAAAGGCTTTTATCAACTCGTCCCTCTGAATCATAACTATAAAACTGTACATCATCGAATTTGTCACGATAAACGTTTACCCGATTATTACCACTACCAAGAGAATAATGATCTGTAGAAAACTCCGCATTTGCTAAATAAAATAACTCTGTCTCACCGTCAACTGTCACAAGTGCCGAATTTGATTCCAGTTTAGGTGTTGAAGTCTTCTGACTCATTTTTGAAGACTGGATCGTTAAATAGGGCCAGCTGTTCTGGATCTGACCGGCCATCGGGTAACCCATAACCGCCGGAGCACATCCGACCAGTGACAGGCACATCATACATACAACGAATAATGTCATTATCTTTTTCATAATCCTTCCCCCTTCTTAATTTCATACATAATTCGTGTTAATTGTATTATAACGCATCTTATCCATTAAATCTGCATAAAATTTCCATAAAAGGATAAATTCCTGCTTTATCCAATATGGTTTACCCTATCCGAATATTTTTACACCAAATCTGCTTCTTTTTCTTTTCCGAGTCTGCGGAGCATCGTTTTTTTAACTGCCCGAAAAATGTTTTCATACCCGGTGCATCGGCACAGATGTCCCGATAACAATTTTCGCAGTTCATCATCCGGTATTTCACGATTCATCTCCAGAATCTCAATTGCACTCATAATAAATCCGGGTGTACAGAAACCACACTGTACGGCCGCTTCATCAATAAATGCCTGTTGAATATCCGAAAGCTCTCCGTTTGGTCCTGACAAACCTTCTACAGTTTTAATATGTTTACCTTCTGCCCACACCGCAAGATACAGACATGAATTAAAACATTCACCGTCAATAATTACGTTACATGCACCGCACTCTCCCACTTCACAGCCTTTTTTTACAGAGGTCATATGATAATCGTCGCGCAGCATGTCTGTAAGTGAAGCCCTTACATCAACTACTTTCTCAACTTCTTTTCCATTAAGTATAAATGATACTAATTTATATTGATGCTTACTCATCACATTCACCCCCTGATAAGCGGATCGATTCTAATAAACAACGTTCTGCAAGTACTGTTGCGATATGTTCACGGAAAGCTTTGGACGCGCGCCAGCTATCGCGTGGATTTATATCGTTAAGAACTGCGCCGGCAAATGCTTTTATTATATCCATCGATACCGATTTGCCTTTTGCAGCTGCTTCTGCCGACGGACAACGCATCGGAACCGGTCCGGCTACACCGTAGGCAATACGAACATCTTCCATGATCATTTTATCTTCTGACAATTTAACATTTACCGAGCATCCCAGTGTTGCTATGTCCATTGCATTGCGCATAGCATATTTAATATAATGTCCTTTATACCCCTCATAGGATTGTTTAGGAATAATGATTGCTGTCTGAATCTCATCCGGTTTCAGATCGACCACACCTGCTTTAATATAGAACTCTTTAATCGGAATACGACGAACACCCTTAGCACCTGTAAGTTCCACGATTGCATCCCAGGCATGAAGCGTAGAAGCAGAGTCTGCAGACGTAACCCCATTACATGTGTTGCCTCCGATCGTTCCAAGATTACGAATCTGCGGCCCGCCAATCATATCGACTGCTTCTCCAAGAACATTCATATGTTTCTGAATAATAGGATCCTTTGTAATATGTGAAAAACTTGTAAGTGACCCAATGCGGATTGCTCCGTCTTCTTCATAACAAACGCCACGCATAGAATCAATCCCATATATGCTGATCAGTTCCTTTCCCGCACGTTTCCCCTCTCGTACCTGCACCAGAACATCACTTCCGCCAGCGATAATCTGGGCTTCCGGATATTTCAGGCGAAGTCTCACCGCATCTTCCACACTGTCAGCTTCATAAAGTGCTTTTATATCATACATAAGTTTATACCTCCTGCTAAATAAGCCCTTTTTCTTTGAAATATTTAAAAAGAATATGTGGTGTCATTGGGGCTTCATTAATAAATACACCCGTTGCCTGATATACCGCATTACGAATAGCCGGTGCTACAGAACATGTCGGAGGTTCACCCAAAGATTTGGTTCCAAATGCGCTCGTTGGTTCTTCATTTTCAACAAACAATCCTTTAAGCCTTGGATGATCCATAAATGTAGAAATTTTGTAATCAAGTAAGTTATTATTCAACGGACGCCCTGTCTTTTCATCGAAAATAAGCTGTTCTGACAGACCATAACCTATTGCCATACTCATACCTCCGTGTACCTGTGCTTCCGCCAGTGCCGGGTTTATAAGTCTGCCGCAATCATGAACGTTGACAATATCGATCAGCTGAACTTTACAAGCCGGTATATCAACTTCCACCTCTGCGATCGTGCAGCCGAATGAATACGCATTCGACTTAATCTGAGCTGTTGTTTCAGCATGAAAATGCTCACTATGTGTAAGGCTGTAAAGAGCTTCTGTTGCCAATTCTTTCAGCGACATCAGTACACGCCCATCCGATACACGCACAATATTACTGTTCACGATATCAAGTTTATATGCCGGCATTCTTGTAAGCTCATAAGCATACTTAAGAATCCTTTCCTTCAGTGCCAGCCCTGTCTGTCTTATGGAAAAACCGGCTGTATAGGTCTGGCGTGAGGCGTAGGCACCTGTGCCAAAAGGCGTTATATCTGTATCCTGACAAGATATGATATGTACTTCATCCATCTTAATACCAAGTACATCCGCTGCCATTGCGGCAAATGCTGTATCAGCTCCCTGACCAATCTCCGTTTCCCCAAGCTGCACCTGAATAGAACCATCCTGATTCATGACCATACGACAAGACGATGATTCTAAAGAAATCGGCCATACTGCCGTGTTATACCAAAATACCGCAACACCGATTCCCTTACGAATCGGACCTGTTTGATTCTGATACTTCTTGACTTTTTCATTCCATCCAATAGATTCAATTGCTTTATCCAGACATTGATTGAAGGTATCATCATATAATTCATTTTTTGAAAACGGATCAATACATCCCTTTGGCATCAGATTTTTACGACGAAATTCAACAGGATCCATACCGATAGCTTTTGCCACCTCATCTGTGTGCGATTCCACAGCCCACATAGCTTGCGGAATACCATAACCACGCATGGCACCTGCAACAGCCTTATTCGTAAATACTGTATATGCATCAACTTCCACGTTCTCGCACGGATAGAGTTGATGAAAACAATTGGCTCCTTTTGCTGCGATACTATGGCCGTGAGAAGCATAAGCGCCCTGATCGGAAAAGGCTTCAAGTTTTCTGGCTGCAAATGTACCGTCCTTGCGAACCCAGGAAATAATATGGGAACGAATAGCATGACGCGTACGATTGCAATAAAATGTTTCTTCCCGGGGAACATCCAGTTTTACCAGATGGCCTCCGACCTGCAGGCAAAGCCAGGCGCACAGTGGTTCATAAAGAATATCCTGTTTATTTCCAAAACCGCCGCCGATATAAGGTTTAATGACACGAATCTTTCCCCAATCCATTCCAAGTGCCTGACCGATTCCCCGGCGAACAATATGCGGAATCTGTGTGGAAGATACGACTGTAAGCCGTCCGTTTTCCATTTTTGCTGTGCAGATAAAATTTTCAATATGACAGTGCTGGACTACGGGTGTATCATACCAGCCTTCTACCTTGATAAGACCTTCTTCTTTTATCGCTTCTTCATAATTACCTTGATAGCGCTGTGTGTGCTTCAAGATATTATTCGGATATTCCTTATGGATCTGCGGTGCCCCGTCTTTCATCGCTTCCTGTACATCCAGGACAAATGGATATTCTTCATATTCAACTTTAATTTTTCTTATGGCCTGCGCAGCAGAAACATCATCCTCAGCTATAACCGCCGCAATATCATCGCCATAAAATCGAACCTCATCCGTCAATACCAGTCGGTCTGCCACGTCCTGATGTGACGGTTCCGTACACCAAGGATGACCTGCCGTTGGAAAATAATGCTTTTCTGTAACGTCAAAACATGTGCAGATTTTAATAACACCCGGAATCTTTTCAGCTTCAGAAGTATCAATTGCTGCCACTTTTCCATGTGCAATCGTGGCATGAACAATACGTGCTACATAAGCTTCCTTATCACAAAAATCGTCTGTATATTTTGTGCGCCCGGTAACTTTATCATACGCATCCACTCTAGGCATATTTTTACCTACATACATTACCTCATCCCCTCTCAAACAATTTTTCTCCTGCTACGTATTTAGCATAAATCTCACGATCATCCGAAAGATATATCATACGTTCAAGTCTCTGCTGCACTGTTAATTCCTGCGGGTGCAAAAGCCTGCTGTCATCCAACACTACTGCATCTACTTCATATCCCGGTTCAAAACTTCCTACCTTTCCGAAAAATTCTCCGCCCCCTTTTGTTGCAATATAAAATGCTTCTGCAACAGTTAACGGTTTCAGTGAATCATCCTGTAATCGCCATCGAAGCTTTGAAGCCTGAATTGCATATGTCATTGCTGCAAATAGATTTTCCGTTGCCCCTCCCGCCACATCACTTCCAATACCTACATGAATTCCCTCATCAAGATATGTGCGGATCGGAGCAACACCCGATGACAGATTGGTATTCGATTCGGGACAGTGTACAACATAGACACCATTTTCTTTTATACGTTTAACTTCCTCTTCATCTGAATGAACACAGTGCGCCATTAAAGTCTTACAATCTTTTCCAAACAAACCGACCTGATCATATGCATCCCCATAAAATGCTGATTCCGGACATAATTCTTTTACCCATGCGATTTCTCCATAATTCTCTGACAAATGTGACTGCACCGGTAATTGATAACTTTTTTGAATCATTTTTAACCGTTTCATCAATTCATCTGTACAACTCGGAATAAACCGGGGTGTCAGAATCGGACGTGTATGGCTGTATTTCTTCGCCATAACCTCTTCTATCCATTCAACAGTCTCATCAACAGATTCCTCTGTATGTTCGATTAAATAATCCGGAGCATTTCTATCCATATTTACTTTGCCAACCATTGTAGAAAGTCCCGACTTTTCCAGTAAATCCATCAAGATCATCGTCGACTTTCTATGAATTGTAGCAAAAATACAAGCTCGCGTTGTCGCTCCCTTTCTCAGATTATCTACAAATATCCTGTAGGCCTTCTGTGCATATTCCGGGTCCTTATACTTTGCTTCTTCGGGAAATGTATTTGTATTAAGCCAATCAAGCAATTCCAAATCCATTCCCAAACCTCTAAAGGCGTATTGTGGCGCATGCACATGCAAATCCACTAATCCCGGAATAATCAAACGATCACCATAATCTTTCACCTGAATTTCTGAGTACGTATCCGGAATCTTTGAAAATACTCCTATAATTTTATTTCCTTCATACAGCAGATAACTATTATCACATATTTCTATCTTTTCCGGATATTTACTATATACGATATTACCTTTGATTCCATACACGAATTGTTTTGTTTTCATCAAAAACTCTGCCTTTCTTTTTAGACAAATAAAAAAGAGTGACTACACAAAGTTATGTAGTCAACTCTTTACGGTAGTTGGTAGAAACACTGAGCCAATCCTCAGCATATACATAAACAGCAACCCTTTATAAGGTATTTTCATTGTAACATTAAAAACCACTTACGTCTATTATCAATAGTTCACATTTATCTCTACTAT